>JACCWJ010000003.1 GCA_013697705.1 Gammaproteobacteria bacterium
TTTTCATTCATAGGTTCAGTCTCTATCCATGGCATCCTAGTTCCCCAATTTTTGTTAACTAGGAGTATGTTACTGTTACCTATGTGTCCGGTCACTTTCATTACCGATGTGACCGGGTCGGACCTTCCTCCATGCTTCATCGCGGGAGAGGGTTGGGGTGAGGGTTTATACAATAGTAATAAGCGACCTCTTTCTTCTTCATACAATGCCATTGACCAGCCACGATCCTTTTACACTATCAAACCCAACATCGGAAACGATTTATTAAATCACGAAGGTCGGTTCGCAATGAATTTATGTTACATTTTCAATGTAGTAGTGTGGGTAGGAAATAAATCTAAATCGAGGACAAAAGAATCTCCAATTCTTCGATTTTGTCCCTGTTCCCAGGTAAGGTTGGCGTTGGACACATCTACTTTCGGGCCTAAATCATAAGGGCCTAAAAGGAATTTAAATTCAGTTTCCAATAAATTTGACTTTAGATTAATGCTCCATTGGCTAGGGTTAATGCAGTCTAAGCGAATGGCTTTTTTCCATTTGGATAGATCTCGAGTCGCTCCTGAAATAAATAGGGCTCTATCAACGCCGACATTGATATTTGCCAAAAGTGTGTAATCGCGGAAATCAAAAAATGGCACATCATCCCTAGTTAGTTTATTGTCTTTCCAAGCTAGATTGATTCGTTGTAGAGTATTAGGAAGTACAATCGCCATAATACATTTTGCAAAAACTTCATTAAAATTTAAATCGTATGGACTGGGTAATCCTATTGAATAGATACATTGCTCCTCCATCATTTTTACCATTCTTTCGTGGGGAACATTAAATAGAAAGAATCCTATTTGTTGAGGGTGTGATTGACTTATTTTCGTAAATATATCACTGCTAGTGACACTGGAAATATTTGTTGTACACCTTTTTCGAAGTAAATCTACTAAGTCATTTTCGAGTAGTATGGTTTCAGGATCGTCCCTGAAAAATGTTATGGAAGTAAAAGTTTTAACATCAGCTCTCCTATACAAATATATAAAAGCTTCTTTATATGTAGCGAATTTGTTTTTTAAACCACGCGCCTCTACTCCGGTAATGTTAAAAGTTCTTGTAATTTCATTTTCCCATAATCTATCGTGATCAATAATGGAATGGAGAAGCTTAGAATAAGCACTGCATTTTTGTTTTGTTCTAAAATCGGCAAAAGAGAAAATGTTGCCGACGATATCTACCGGAAGATTCAAGTCTTGAGGTTTGTCATGCTGAATGAATGAACTTGAATTTTCGAAATTATTATTGTTTTCTGAAATTGTATCTTTTTTTGAAGCCGCTGAACTTTTATATTTAATGGGATTTGTTAAAAGTGGTGTTATCAAACAATGAAGCTCGCTTTTATGATGAATTTTATACTTCTCTAATACTCCTCGAAGATCATTTTCTATTTTTGCTAATTTATTTAAATCAATAGTGATATGGGATGGTAATCTAGGTAATGATACATAATAATTTGTGTTTTCTCTTCCGGGAGAAGGATTTAAATCATTATATAACCATCTTACTTGGTCATCAAAATTTACAGATTTATAAATTAGAGCAATGATGGCAATAATTTCATTTACTTTCTCTTGCTTTCTCTCTTTAATATATATGCTAATGTTGGAATTAATATATTTATTGAGAACTTGTATAATTTCATTCAACTGCAGCCGCGCATTACCTTTGTAACCAAAACCAAAGCTATATACTGGCGCGCCTTCTCTTCTCAAGTTCATCGCTTCCCTACCAATAATAAGTGCATCTTTGTAGTCATTAATATTGTTGTTATTATTCTCTGGTTTTTTTAATGCTAGACAGGCATTTATTAGATGGGAAAAAATTATCTCTAAAGTAGTTGTCTGATAAGGCGAAGTACGTTGATGCATACTATCAACTAATGAATCTGAACCATCATTAAGATGGTCACGTACGTCATCCACCATTTTTTCTAAAATTAGTAGCGAAAGTTTTTCATTTTTCAAACATATAAGTCTTTCTTTAAGGCTATTTTCAAATTGAGGCAAGGCCCATTTATACGTTGTTAAAATGCTAATAGCTTCATCAATAGATTTCATTTGTACCCCATAATATTGATTTTCTTCAGAAAAATGCTGCCCATAGCCGTCGCATTTTACATAATTATACCCCGGAAATATTAAAGTATTATGAGCTAACTAAGGAAGCTTAAGAAAGGAAGTAATAAACACGAATTGGTTCATAGATAACTCAATATTTTCGTATAAGTCCACTGAGTTGTAGGAGTGAAATTCAGACCTTTAGCGACCCACGAAATCCCCTAACACGATAGTAAGAGGACGCACTATTATGATATACGAAGACATGGCCATAACGGCGATCAGCGAAGAGGGCGCCGCCCAGTATCCTAATATCAGAAGGTGTTTTTATCCAGCTGGATGTTTTCGTATCGAAACTTCCAAGTTTCTGCAGCTCCTGGTATTGTTCCTCTGTTAAAAGTTCAATGCCCATGGCAGCTGCCATATCCATCGCATTATTTTCTGGCTTAAATGCTTTCCTTGCCTCCAGCCCCTGATGGTCGTAACAAAGACTTCTGCGGCCTCTGGGGCTTTCCGGTGAACAATCATAAAAAATGTATTCACCTGTTTTTATCCGACTAACAATATCTGGTTCACCACCAGTTCTTTCCATTTCATTAAGTGACCATAGTTTTTCAGTATCACTTTCTAACTTTGCTTGTACTTCAGCCCATGTAACCTCTTTATGGCGGTTCATGTTTTTCTCAAAGCGGTTTTTCAATACTTTGAGTAGTTCTGCACGTTGTTCTGACGACAACTCCTTTTTTTTACTGTTAATGCTGTTCATACTTCTATATGGCCTCTGTTGAATTTATGTACTCGTATAAATGCTTAAACTGTTTATAATGCTCATCGCTTAGTGAATTTAAAATAATGGAACTTTACGTTAGGAAGAATTGCTTTGTTTACTTGGTTCGCGTTGTGATACACGATAGCATGCCTTTTATCGCTTTCAAAATAAAAATCTAAAACAAGGCAAATGGAGAAGAATATCATGTTAGAACGAAATGAGAGTGCATTGTTTAGTAATGCTGACAAAATTTCACCAACAGCGCAATTAATTGCTGGTTGCAGAGAATTAAATTATGATAAAGTTGCGGAAGCCATAAAAAGAGGTGCGGATGTGAATGCTAAGTCACCCTGCACTATTGATGGATCATATATTTATAATAACCAACATACATGGTACACGCCCTTAAGTCTGGTCGCTAAACAAAGCCACGGAATCACTGATGCGCATGAAATATTTATTAAAATTTGTGCCATAGCGGAATTATTATTGAATAATGAAGCTAATCTTGATGCCTTAGATAAAGGTGATATGGGTAACTCGCCATTACATTGGGCCATCGTGACGCTCAATAAAAAACTTTGTAAGCTTTTTATAAGCCATGCTATTAATAAAAAAAGTGATTTGTTAAATCAACCCAATCAACCTGAAGAAGAATATTTTGGCATCAATACCCCACTTATATTAGCATTAAAAGTTTCTTGCAGATCTCTTTTATTAGATGGATTTTATGACTTGGAAGTTGCCGAATTGCTTATTAAAAATGGTGCTGACATTAATGCAATTAATTATTATAAACAGTCTGCATTACATTGGGCTTCAATTCTTAGATTACCAGAAAAATTTTTTGATTTATTAATTACAAATGGTGCGGAGCATCGTCCTGATAAATTTAATAATGATCCAATCAAATTATATAAAACACAAATCACCTATAAGATGATTGATTATAGCAGCGCCCCTACCTCATTTAGAGATATCGATTATCATTTGCCTTGTTGGTATGATTCTAATGATATTCGCCTACCATATCGACAATCTTTTATAAATCAGCGTAATGATATTTCTCAGCCGCATATCTTACAATTATTAGAATCAAACAAACAAATGCAAAAAAATTCAGATCCTGAGCCAAAAAGTAGTTATGATTTGAGCTATTAGGGGCGGATATCGAATGAAGGAGAAAGTTTAATTTTGTGTTTTTTCTACTTTTAAATTAATATTGCGCCTTGGATTTATCATGGTGTTAGCCACCATTAACTTTTCAAGGAGGCGCGTTAGGTTCATATAAAAGAAGACTTACACAGACATTTCTTTGTGCCTGATGAATTTTTTCTTGCCGCCTTCGACACAGGCTCTGACCTGAGTGACTCTTTTTATGATCATGAAAGTAAATTTTGTGGTATAGGTCCACGTGTTGGCGTTAATGTTTTTTATCAAGTTGCTAATAATTTTGGTTTAGTTACCGAAGTGGCTGGTAACTTACTCTTTGGCAAATCTGATAGTGACTATTCTGAAAGAATCAGAGATGTTGAAGATGGTGGTGCCGGAACAGTTGACATCTTTGAAGGTACACACAATACGCACCAAGATGATCATTGTAACGTTGTTCCAGTCCTATCAGGAAAAGTAGGTCTTGCCTATCACGCTACTTTAAGAAATTGCAGCACTTTAGGGATAGAGATTGGTTGTAGAGGAGATAAATATTTCGGTATAGCCGATCACTCCTCATTGGTTATCCCTGATTCCTTCACTGCGGGGTTTATCAAGGATGGAACCTATCACGACTTTGATATCTCAGGGCCTTACTTAAATGTTTCTTTTCACGTCTAAATAATGAACTGGCATTAAAATATTAATGCCAGTTTCTCCCGCATTCTTTACTGAGTATCAAATTTGAAATATAAATTAATGTTTCTTCATTACCCGCATGGTAAAAGTTGGATATATTGTTTCCTTTGCACCATCGGATATTTTGACTGACTTCGACTCTTCTTCTCTAAAGAACAAGAGTCTCATTTTGCCTACGTCGCCGGTCAAACGCATTTTATATTCAGCGCCACCTAGAGAATTATTTTTTTCTGGTATGTGTACAATTCGATAACCAAATAAACCCATTTGCTGATTGAATTGCATATTCGATTCAAATTGAGTGCCTCCATCAGGCAGGTGTTGACTCAAAGTTTGGTTGTCAATTTTTATAAAAGATCTCTGATGGCTCTTTTTGGCGAAAAATTCGAATAATTTTTCCTTATTTGGATCATAGTTTTGAAACTTTTCTTGAGTATCGATGATTTCAAGAGGTATAGGAGCAGCTTTGTAATTTTTCAACTTAGGTATAATGTTAGGTGGAATATGCGCTGAAAGCAATTTATGTATTTTTGGATTGCTGTTCAAGTTTAATAGTCTATATGCATTTTTGAGCTGTTCTAGGAGATAACCTTCATTCATATTCAAATTGCTAATGGTGGCTATGATGTATTCAACAATATTAAGATGGTTATACTGCACAGCAATTTCTAATGCAGTGAGACCTGCATAATCTGATTTAAAAATCTGAGCATTTGCTTTAATTAAGCACTTAAACATGTCAAGATTTCCATATCTGGCTGCCATAAAAATCGCGTAGTTTGAAATTTCGGATTCAATGCTGGCTCCTTTCGCAACCAAAAGCGCAACTAAATGGTCGGAATTGATCATCGAAGCCAATAATAAAGCGGGGTACTTTGCATGATATTTTTTTAGATTTACATCTTTAAAATCAATGTTAAAGTTAGTTGCTAAAAAAATGAGTATGAGGCGATATATCCTGCAATTTTCAGAATCGATAGTGAAGGTTGAAGTATTTTTGTTCTTAAGATCTGGAGGCATGAGGGTCAAAAAGTGAGACTCTATATGACTTGTAGTAGCAAAGTCTATTGAACTAAATTTCTTTGTTTGAATGAGGTATTGTGTGTAATAGTCAAGTATCAAATAGAATATTCGGCTGCCAAAATTGTCAGGGATCACTAAACCTAAATCACTCTGTATTTTAGTGTTTATGTATTTTAAAATATTCATAAGCGCTTGTTGCTGAGAAACCCCCTTTATGATTAGGTATAGAAAATACGTATCTTCTAATCTTGCATCTTGCATGAAACTATTAAAACACTCATCTAACATTAGATAGTAAATTGATTCTACCAAATTCTGTTTCGAAAGCTTGCGGATATTGTCAAAACACTCTGAGCTTAGACTTGCTTTTTTATCGGCACTTGCTTGAATTTTAGCAACTATAAGTTGTATAACGCTGTCACATTCTCCCTGATCGAATCCCTTATAGAGCAGAGCGTAATGAAGAGGGGGATAAGAAGGATTTCCTAGGCAATGCTCGGACGTCTTCGCTCCCTGATCTAGTAAAAAGGAAACTATTTCGGGGGTTCCAAATATGGAGCTGTAAATTAAAGGCGTATAATATTCGTTTGAATTTTCCCTGCAAAAGCTAGCTCCATATTTTATCAATAATTTAACCATTTTTATATCTGGTACAGAACTAGCATAAGATAAAATTGATAATACGGAGTCAGGGGCTAGATCGATATGACACGGGTGCTTGCCTATTTTAGATACAGGATAGTAACAATTTGCGTTAAATCCCATTTTTAATAAAATTTCAACTAATTCGTGTGAATCATCTTTTGCGAACGACATGATCGAGTAAAAAATATAGAAATTAATCTCATTAGAATTAACCAATAAACCTGATTTAATCAAATTTTCTTTTAAAACCTTTATTGCGTCATCATTTATTTCTATACTAAGATCAATAGAAAAAAGAATTTTTATAGCTACTGGTACTAGTTTTATTGGAATCTTCTGATTGTTAAAAAGATCAACTATTTGTTTATTGCGATTTTGTGGATAGGATGTTTCTTTATTTAAAAGCAGATTAAAAATACCAATTTCTCTTTCGGTCTGATGTTGCATGGAAGTAGGTGATTGCGTATTAGCCAGAGCTAAAATGCTGTTATCTTCGAAAGGATCGCAATCATTCAATAAAAACCGTACTACATTTAAATCACGCTCATTAATAGCGACAAAAAGCAAATTTTTAGCGCTTACTGGGTCATGGAAGCCTTTTTGTATTAAGTTTACACCAAAATCAAAACTGCCAAATAGCAGAATTTTATAAGCTATATTAACCGGATATTCGAATTCAAAATTCGATTTCAGCTTATCATTTTTTTCTATGCTTGTTACATCACTTTTTTTTGGTAAAAAAGCATAATGTACCACCTTATTAATTAAACTGGCGGAAACATTCTTCTTAGAGATTAAATATTCTAGAATATCGTAACTTTCTGTTTCACATAAAAAAGCTATGATGTGGAGCAAATCTCTTTCTTTAGTTTTCTCATCGAAAATTAAATCAATCAAATTATAAACGGTTTGCATCGAATATGTGATTTCATTGGCTGAAGCTATATAAAGAACAAAATTAAGGAGTGGGAAAAATTTTCGATCTTTATCCATTAAATGAGAATAAACATCGGTAATGTCTGTTTTATTATTATTGTTATTAGTCTTTACTTGCTTTATGTAAACAGATTTCAGACGATAAACATCACTAGCTTGTAAGCATGCCCTAACAATTGATTCCTCCCCTTTGGCTAATGCTAATTGGAAAGTAGTCAGTTCACATGTTATGCTGCCATCGGTGATCGTAAATGATTCTCCGTTATTAGGCAAATAGTTACCAGCATCCTCTTTCAAACTCAAAATATATTTAACATATTCTAGTTTTGAAGATTGATCCATCTCAGAAGAAGTTACTAGTTGTAACATAGTTTTACATATTTCATCTTCTTTTGAGGCAGAAGAAACAATATCGTTTCTTTCGAAAATTCTTTTTAACCCATCAGTACCATAAAATTTAGCGAGTTTGTGTGCAAGTAAACGTGGCTCAAATTCTACGGTAAGCAATTGAGGAATATTTGCACGTAAACGTTTTAGCATTTTATCTGCATTTAGCCCTTTTTGTTTTTTTACCACATCTTTTTCGTCGCTCATCTTACTAATTTTTGACAATAAATTTATTGCTGAAGATAAGTCATTCACCAAAAACAAAAATAAACTAGCTAAATCAGAAAAGTCACATTCGTTATTGTTTGTTTGTTGTAAAGATAATAACTTAAATAATTCAGATAAATCTTGCATTTGATCTTGATTGAATTGGTTGAGTTCATTTTTTTTGAAGACAAAGGTTGATAAGTTACTGTGCTTAACTTTAGTTTTTTTTCGTGTAGCAATCCCATATACTACCATGGCAGTAGTGATCATTTCTCGCAAATTGCATTTAAATTCTTCAATGATTTTGGAGTTATCTTGATTATTATTACAGTTGTCTTTGAGTTTTCTATTAAGATTGTTCAATAGATTTATGGCTGGTTCAAGTAATTTCATTTAAATCTCTTGTAGAGTTTTTTTCCTAAATATAGACAGCATTAGACATTTATATGCTCAAACTTAATAACATTATATTAGTAAGGCCTTTTTTTCAAATGTAATTTGCTATATTTGACCAAATCAGAGCTTGTCTCGTATCTCTTACTAATTCGGTTTTTTATTTAAAACTTCCTTAAGAATTGAGGATGTTGCGGTAATAGGATAATCAGCGCAGTAGGATTACAATGCTAATACCATGGAAACAGCGTAAGCGCTAATTTAACCACACCTTTTTAATTTTAAAAATAATCTGCATATTATCACTCACAACAATTAATGAGGAGATAATATGATAATTGCGGCAGAAACAAATTCACATCAATCCGAGAAGCAACACCATTGGCGGCGCATCATTGATGAGTGGAATCAAGGTGGCGAAAGCCAAAAAAAGTTCTGTGCTCGCTTAGGAATCAAAACTCCTACTTTCCAATATTGGCTTGCAAAGCTCTCACCAAAGAAAAACCGAGCGAAATATAATTTCGCGAAATTAGAAGTGGAGCCATCCGCTATTACGCAATGCAAAGATCAATCTATCAGAATAGAATTACCCTCAGGAATAAAAATAAATCTACCGCTTGTTTTAAGAATGGATGAGCTTAGCAATGTATTTAAGATGTTAGGGGTTACACATGCTTAAATTACGACAGGAAGTAGAAGTCTATATTAGCCTTGAGCCAATTGATATGCGAAAAGCAATAGATAGCTTGGTTTGCTTAGTCATAAATGAATTTAGTGAAAACCCACAATCGGGACATTTTTTTCTCTTTTTTAATAAGCGAAAAGATAAAGTGAAAATAGTTTTCTGGGATAGAAATGGTTTTGTGTTGCATTATAAGCGGATGGAGAAACATCGCTTTCACATTCCAAAGATCACCGACACAAATAAACTTATTATTACCGAAACACAATTACACGGATTATTAGCAGGACTTGATTTTATGCTAATGAGCAAATTTAATGAAATTAATTATCATGAATATGCATAAATATAAGGCGTAAACTTAATCTTTTGATATAATGTTTTCCATGGAAGAAATAATAAATTATGAAAATAAAAGCAAAGAAGAATTAATTGATCTTCTTAAAAGACAAAGTGAGCAAATCAAAACGCTCACTGAATATCTTGCGCTGGCTCGTCAACGTCAATTTGGCACCAAGTCTGAAAAGTTTAATGCAAACCAATTAAATTTTTTTGACGAAGCAGTATTACCTAAAAACCCAGAAATCATTCTCCAGGCAGAAGATGAGATATGTGTAGCATCTTTTGTTCGAAAGAAATCACCTGGCAGAAAAGCATTACCTTCCGATTTACCTCGTGAAACTATTGTTTATGATTTACCTGAAGAAGAGAAAATCTGTACATGTGGGTGTGCACTCACACACATTTTTGATGATAAAAGTGAACAATTAGAAATTATTCAACCCAAAATTTATGTCATTCAACATGTCAGAAAAAAGTATGCGTGCAGAGAGTGTGAAGAAACGATCAAAACCGCGCCTTATCCAAAACAGCCTATCCCACGCAGTATTGCAGCGCCTGGTTTATTAAGCCATGTATTGGTGTCAAAGTTCCAAGATCATTTGCCTCTTTATCGACAAGAACAAATTTTACGTCGTATTGGTGTTGATATACCGCGTGCTACTTTAAGTTTATGGGTCATCCGTTGCGCCGAACTTTTGAAACCACTGACAAAATTTCTACATAAATACATCATGAGTTATGATGTGGCTTATAGTGATGAAACAACATTGCAAGTACTAAAAGAGCCGAATAAAACAGTGCAAAGTAAAAAATACATGTGGCTATTTGCAGGTGGGTCACCGGATAAATTTGCTTTTTATTATCACTATCATCCTGATCGCAGTCACACTGTCCCAAAAGAATTTTTTGCTGATTATAAAGGTTACTTACATTGCGATGGTTTCCCTGGATATGAAACTCTTGCTACAAAAAATAATAACATTACTTTATCAGGGTGCATGTACCACGCACGACGCAAATTTGTAGAAGTAGCTAAACTATCTAAAAATAAAGATAGTGTTTCGATGACAGTGGTAAATTATATTGGCCAGCTTTCAAAAATAGAAGAAGAAATAAAAGAACTGACTGCCGAGAAAAAATTAGCGGAACGCGAAGAAAAAGCAAAACCAGTTTTAGATGAACTTTATGAGTATCTAGTTAATAAAGCGCCTTACATTCCGCCTAAAAGTTCACTAGGACAAGCTGTTAGTTATACACTTAATCAATGGCCTAAATTACTTATTTATCTTAAAGATGGCCGCTTAGAAAATAATAATAATCGAATGGAGCGAGCAATTAAGCCATTTGTCATTGGAAGAAAAGGCTGGCTTTTTGCGGACAGTGTAGCGGGTGCAAATGCGGCTTCTATTATTTACAGCTTTGTTGAAACGTGTAAATGGCATGGTATCGAGCCCTATGATTGGTTCAAATATGTTTTAAAAACACTACCGCTTTGCTCTGAGCATGATGACCTTGAATTATTGTTGCCCTTTAATATCGACAAAAAATTATTATTGGCTAGAGGCTGAAGAATTACCGCTTACGA
>JACCWJ010000004.1:0-185000 GCA_013697705.1 Gammaproteobacteria bacterium
CTGGATCCCGCGAACAAGTCGCGGGACGACGTAGTAAAGGGGGGTCGCCGGAGCCGACGCATAGGGGGTCGCGGAGCCGACGTAGAGGCAAGTCGCGGAGCCGACGCATAGGGAGTCGCAGGCCCGCGCAAAGGGGATCGCGAACCCGACGCAGATGAGTCGATCTAGGTACGAGGCTGGGTTTGCGTGAATCATTTTTACGCGGCAAAACATGGTTTTTATAGCAAAAATAAGTTAAAATTTATCCGTTTTCATTAATAGATACCAGGAGTCTCAATGAGTTCTGTGATTACAGGCACGGTAACCCCAGCATCAGTTGCGGACAACGCCAGGTACCTTCCATGGCTGACGTGCTTTTGCGCCGCCTTATTTTTCTTTTTTGAATTCATGCAAGTAAATATATTTAATGCAATAGCTCCCTCGTTAATGAAAGAATTCTCTTTATCTGCAGCACGCGTCGGTCATATCTCTGCAAATTATTTCTATGCTACGCTCATTTTTCTCATACCCGCAGGCATGATCTTGGATCGAGTCTCTACCCGAAAAGTTATTTTGGTCGCCATGAGTTCTTCTGTTCTATGTACTTACGTATTCGCCACGATGAATCAAATCTGGATTGCCGAGCTTTCCCGTTTTATTACTGGCCTAGGAGGCTCATTCTGTCTCATTAGCTGCATACGCTTAGCCGCTAATTGGTTTCCTCCGCGAAGGTTAGCGTTGGTCATCGGGCTGATTGTAACCTTAGCCATGTTTGGGGGAATGTTAGCCCAAACACCAATGACGTTACTCACGGATATGCTTGGTTGGCGAAAAATGATGCTAATCAATGCATCGGTTGGCGTGTTAATCCTTGTTTTAATTATGCTTTTCGTCAAGGACGGCCCGACTGAGGGCAATGTTGCAGCTCACACAAATCTTGCGGGTAAAGCTTTTATTAAGGCCTTTGGCCGGTCTTTAGCAAACCTACAGAATTGGCTGGCAGGATTATATACCTCCCTACTTAACCTACCTATTTTCTTACTCGGAGCCCTGTGGGGAGGGTTATACCTTGTTCAAATACAAGGATTATCAAGAACGCAGGCGTCTTTCGTTACCTCTATGATTTTCTTTGGCACTATTATAGGTTCTCCCCTGATTGGGTGGTGTTCCGATCGAATAGGGAAAAGGCGACTTCCAATGATTATTTGCGCCAGTCTGTCGTTAGCCTCTATTTTAATTGTGATGTTCACACCCTCTTTGTCCCTCTTGAGTTTACTGTTACTTTTTTTCGCAATAGGCTTTTTTACTAGCGGCCAAATAATCAGTTATCCTCTAATTGCAGAAAGCAATCCAAAAGCCTTGATTGGCACCTCCGAAGGAATCGCATCAACTTTAATTATGGCGGGGGGCACATTACAGCCTCTTTTTGGCACCCTCGTGTCTTTTAATTGGCAGCATCGGTATCTAAATGGGGTGCCTTTATATTCAAAAAATGATTTTATGCTGGCGATGTCGATGATCCCTGTTGCCTTTGTAATAGGACTCATTGCCGCTTTTTTTATTCGTGAAACCTATTGTAAACCGCTGGATAATGTATGAATTCCCAAAACTTAACCTTAGAACAGGGCGCCGACTTCATTAAGCAAGAATCAAAATATGCTCCCTGGGTAGTGTGCTTTATCGCTTCTCTATTTTTTTTCTATGAATTTATTCAAATGAATATGTTCAATGCCATGAATGCTCAACTTATGCAGGAGTTTTCATTGACAGCCGCTATGCTAGGAAAGCTTTCGGCAAGTTACTTCTATGCCAATGTGTTGTTTTTAGTTCCTGCAGGGTTAATTCTGGATCGCTTCTCGACTAAAAAAATCATCATCATTGCATTGACCGTTTGTGTGGCCGGAACCTTTTCTTTTTCCTTAGCCCGCAACATTGAATTAGTGACTCTGTGTCGTTTTTTAACTGGCATTGGTAGCGCTTTTTGTTTTCTTAGCTGTATACGACTTGCTTCTCGCTGGTTTCCAAGACAACGTATGGCCTTAATATCAGGATTAATCGTCACCATGGCGATGGTAGGCGGCATGATTGCTCAGGCGCCCCTAACTTTACTCGTGAATAGCACGGGGTGGCGAGCGGCCTTGCAATTCGATGCTATGTTAGGGATGGGCATTATTGTGCTCATCTTTATTTTCGTCCGAGACTTTCCTGCACATATGCGCAGCGAATTTGATACTGACCGCCAAGAGTTAAAACAATATGGCAATTGGCAGAGTATGAAACACGCCTTTCTCTCACGACAAAATTGGTTTTGCGGTATCTATACTAGCCTTTTAAACTTACCTTTATTTCTATTAGGAGGGTTATGGGGTAGCCTGTATTTAAATAGCGTTCACCATCTAACTCGAACAGATTCAACCATTGTGACCTCTATGATCTTCTTAGGGACCATTGTTGGCTCTCCAATGATGGGGTGGCTTTCAGATAAACTGGAAACCCGTAAAAAACCGATGATAGTAGGCGCTATCGCTTCTTCTATAGTAGTTGCATTAATTATGTTCTCTTCAAACTTAACCTTACCTATTTTGCTGTTACTTTTCTTCTTATTAGGATGGACCACCAGCACCCAAGTAATTAGCTACCCCGTCGTAACAGAAAGCAATCAACGCATGCTCACTGCGACCTGCGTTAGCGTGGTGTCACTTTGCGCAATTAGTGGTGGCGCTATTTTTGAGCCTTTATTTGGATGGTTAATGGACTATCACTGGACGGGTACGATGGCAATGGGTCTGCGTCAGTATTCAGCGCATGATTTTCAATTCGCCATGTGGCTCTTCCCAATCGGTATTGTTGTCGCTTTTTTCGCGGCTTTATCTATCAAAGAAACGTTTGGCAGCACGCCTAAATAAATATCATCGATGTGGAGTGATAGTGAAAAGAGTTGTTGTTTTATTGCTCGATTCTTTTGGAATCGGCGCTTCTCAAGATGCCGATAAATATGGTGATAAAGGGGCCAACACATTAGGCCACATTCTGGACTACTGCAAATTATCAACCTCTGCGCAAAAACGTAAATCACACGGGCCCCTTCGCATTCCTCATCTTTCCCAGTTAGGCTTACTCGCTGCACTAAGTGAAAGCATCGGTGGCCCGCCGGATACGTCTTTATACAACGCTCGTTACGGGTATGGCGTGGAGCTTAGTTATGGCAAGGACACGCCGAGTGGTCATTGGGAAATATGCGGCGTTCCTGTTTTATTCGATTGGGGATATTTTGATGCTACCTACCCTAGCTTCCCTCAAAGTCTAACGGATGCCTTTATTGAAGAGACTGGTGTCATTGGCATTCTAGGTAATCGACATGCTTCAGGCACTCAAATTATTGATGAGTTTGGCCAAGAGCATATAAGAAGTGACAAACCGATTGTTTATACCTCAGGGGACAGTGTGTTCCAAATCGCCGCACACGAAGAATCGTTTGGTTTAGATCGTCTTTACCATCTCTGTGAAGTTGCAAGACGTCTTGTAGACCCGTTTAACATCGGAAGGGTTATCGCACGCCCATTTTCTGGAGAACCCGGCCACTTTTATCGTACGGGTAATCGCCGAGATTACTCTCTACCGCCCCCTGCGCCCACCTTGCTTGATAAGCTTAAAAGCGCAGGAGGTGAAGTAATCGCCATTGGAAAAACCGCTGACATCTTCGCTCACCAGGGAATTACTCAAGAAATTAAAGCGGTGGGGAATATGAAAATATTTGATGCCACATTGGATGCCCTGACTTCAGCGCCTGATCGCTCCCTTATTTTTGCTAATTTTGTGGATTTTGACTCTTCCTATGGTCACCGACGAGACGTAGAGGGATATGCGGCTGCCTTAGAAGAGTTTGATCAGCGCCTTCCAGAAATAAATGGCTTATTAACCTCTGAAGATATTGTCGTGATTACAGCGGATCATGGATGCGACCCCACCTGGCCGGGGTCAGACCACACCCGAGAGCACATTCCTATTCTAGTCTACGGCCCCGGCGTGAAAAGCCCTGGCTCAATCGGCAAACGAATAACTTTCGCAGATATAGGTCAAAGTCTAGCCAGCCATCTTAACCTGCCTGCATTAAAATATGGCACCCCTTTCCTTGGCGAACTACCGTAATTGAGCTATGGTTACAATTATTAATATTTTATGTTAAGTTAAAAAAATGAAAATAATTACGGGACGATCCATTAATTTAATTAGTTTTACGATGTGTTGCGGGCTCATCGCTTTCGCCTATTACATGGAAATCGTACTAAATCTTCAACCTTGCCCCCTTTGCGTTATTGAACGGTGCGTCTTTGGACTTCTCGCCTTCATCTTCCTGGTTGCCAGCATCCATAATCCGGGAACACGAGGGCAAAGAATATATGGCACTATGACATTAATGCTCGCTATATTTGGCATGGTGTTCGCTGGCAGGCATCTATGGCTTCAGGGACAGCCTAATCCTTTGGGGGAAATCTGTGTCCCGGGAATAAGTTACCTTCTCAAGTCACTGCCTTTATCACAGGCCATCAAAACAATGTTCCTAGGGTCTGCAGATTGTGCGAAAGTCAGCTGGAGCTTCTTGGGACTGAGCATTCCTGGATGGACATTTCTCTTTTTCGACATCTTCGCCTTACTAGGCCTCGCCTTTATCAAAGGCATATTTGAACGCATTCGAGGTTTTACCCAACCTCAGTAGACACAAATAAGCTAGGTCCCCACATTCCTCTGTCAACACCCATCCCCCCACTGGCAAGAACGTCCAGATTTGCGCTGAATTCCAACGAAAAACTCAAAGAAAAAGCGCAGCATACACAAGTATGTGAGCAGTTTTCTTTGAGTTTTTCGTTGGAATTCAGCCAAATATGGACGTTCGCCTCTAGAGGCTTTAAGCTAATTTTTCGAGCTTGGCAAACTCTAGGACCAACCACTTAATCCCTGCCTTACGAAATTTAACTTGGATACGTGCTTGTGGACCTTGTCCCTCGTAATTCATCACCACCCCCTCTCCGAAACTCCGATGGCTAACCCTTTCACCCAGCTGGAAATCAATACCCGTATCATGAGGAATGATCGACGTTGTGGAAAACTGAACTGGGCGCATAACTTTAGGACGAATTCTTACTTCTTGAATCAAATCAGAGGGGATTTCATTAATAAATCGTGACGGGTAACGGTAAGTTTGACTACCATTTATGCGCCTTGCTTCCGCATATGTGAGATAGAGTTTTTTTCGCGCCCTGGTCATGCCAACATAACAGAGTCGCCTTTCTTCTTCTAAGCGACCGGGTTCTTCCATTGACATTTTATGCGGAAATAACCCTTCCTCCATCCCTGACAAAAAAACAATTTCAAATTCAAGTCCCTTGGCTGAGTGGAGGGTCATTAATTGCACACTATCTTCGTACTGTTCTGCTTGGTTTTCACCACTTTCAAGTGCTACATAACTTAAAAAAGATTGTAACGGTGGTAGTGCAAACGCATCTTCTGCACGAAATTGCTGTGTCGCTTGAATAAGTTCAGTTAAATTTTCAAGGCGTGATTGCGTCTTGTCGGAGCGATCCTTACTGTAATGTTCATATAGCCCACTTTGATCTATGACATATTTGGTTTGCATTGCAATAGTTAAATCGCCCGTTTCTTGCTGAAACCGTTGGATTAGTCTAAGAAATCCACCCAACGCTTGGTTCGCGCGAGCTGTTAACTTGCCTTCGTGCACCATTTGTTCACTGGTTTGCCATAATGTTTGGTTAGTCATTCGCGCATGTTCTCGAACAGCGGCTAAAGTAGTATTTCCTATTCCACGTGGAGGCATGTTAACCGCACGTTCAAATGCCCCGTCGTCAAACGGATTGGCTAATAATCGCAGATAAGCGAGCGCGTCTTTAATTTCGGCGCGCTCAAAAAATTTGAGACCGCCATAAATCCGGTAAGGAATACTTGCAGTAAGTAACTCTTCTTCTAACACGCGAGATTGAGCATTTGAACGATATAAAATTGCAATTTCCTGCAACGACGTTCCTTCTTCTCGCCAATTTTTTATCTGGCTTACAATGAATCGAGCCTCATCTATTTCATTAAAAGCCATATACACTGAAACAAGATCTCCCTCTTGGCCTTCAGTCCATAAATTTTTTCCGTATCGATTATTGTTATTCGCAATGACTGAATTTGCCGCAGACAAAATTGTTTTCGTTGAGCGATAGTTTTGTTCTAACCGAATAATTTCGGCCTGAAACTCTCTATTAAATTTATAAATATTTTCGATCTGAGCACCGCGCCAACTATATATGGATTGGTCATCATCGCCCACAATCATCAGGTTGGCCTGTTTTCCCGCCAGTAGTTTTAGCCAGGCATATTGAATGGCATTAGTGTCTTGGAATTCATCCACCAATATGTGGGCAAAACGATCTTGATAATGTTGCTGTAAATTTAGGTCTTTTAATAATACCTCATAGCTACGTAGTAATAATTCGGCGAAATCTACTAACCCACTTCGTTGGCATTGTTCTTCATAGTTCTCATAAACTCTTTGCAGGATTTTATCAAAATGGGATTCTGCCAAAATTTGTGGGGGACGTATTCCTTCATCTTTTTTGTTATTGATATACCACTGAGATTGATTAGGTGGCCACTTGTCATTATCTAAATTTAAAGCAGTATGTACTTTTTTTATGAGACGGTATTGGTCATCAGAATCGAGTATTTGAAATGTTGCAGGCAAATCTGCTTGTTGAAAATGTAAACGTAAAAAACGATGCGCAAGCCCGTGGAAGGTACCCAGCCACATACTTCTTATCGATAAGTGCGTAAGATTTTCCACTCTAGCACGAAGCTCGGAAGCTGCCTTGTTAGTAAATGTAACCGCTAAAATTCTATTCGCAGACACATGGCCTTTTTCAATGAGCCAAGCGATTCTGTGCACTAAAACCCGTGTTTTGCCACTTCCAGCGCCTGCAATAACAGCAAGATGAGACAGAGGGGCGGAGACCACCTGTTGCTGTTTTTCATTTAAATTTGCAAGAATATTTGTTTCATTCATCTATTTATTGTACCTTTTTTTAAACGCAAACCAAACTCGTACTCTTTGTACGGACAAGAATTTACAAAAGCTTATTTCAAGGGTTACCATCACGCAGTACCCCGAGACTTGTTCGCGAGACGACGGCAAGTAGAACCAATTTATTGTCCAACATAAAGACCGTGCTACCACAGAGGATATTCGATGGAACCGTATCAATATGAGCTGATTGAATTTCTTATTGAACAAAAAGCGCTTCTATTTGGCGACTTTACTTTAAAGTCTGGACGTAAAAGTCCCTATTTTTTCAACGCAGGACAATTTAATACTGCTGCTTCCTTGGCTAAATTAGGCCAATTTTACGCTAAGGCCATTATAAACGAGGGCATAGAATACGATATACTTTTTGGCCCCGCCTATAAAGGTATTCCCATTGTCTCGAGCGTAGCCATCGCCCTCTATGAAAAATATCAACAGGATGTGCCTTTTTGTTTTAATCGCAAAGAACAAAAAGCCTATGGCGAGGGAGGTTACATCATTGGATCTCCGTTACAAGGTCGCGTATTACTGGTTGATGATGTGATTAGTGCCGGTACAACATTTAGAGAAACAGCGGAGTTAATCGCTACTTTTCCAACACAGTTAATTGGAATTATTACCGCTCTTGATCGTGAAGAAAAAGGGTCAGGCGACCTAACTGCAATGAAAGAAATTGAAACGCGTTATAATGTTAAGGCCCTCAGTATCGTTAAATTGCGCCATATTATTGAATATTTAAGACATCATCCGCAACATCATGAGGCGCTCGAAACCATACTTTCGTATCAGGAAAAATATGGTACCTCATAGAGTTAAATGCTAGACTGCGCCTGTCTCAGGAAAGAGATTACCAAATAAGGAGAGCCTCTATGTCTACAATTTTTGACCAAGCCCTAGCTCGACTTGATAAAGCCTTTAACTATTCGACCATTGATTCAGAAGCATTGGAAAGGTTAAAACATCCTAAGGCGGCATTAGAGGTTTCGATACCGGTGCGGATGGATGACGGCTCGTTGAAAATTTTCACAGGCTATAGAGTGCATCACGATAATACGCGAGGCCCTACCAAGGGCGGGATACGCTTTCACCCGGAAGTGTCGTTAGATGAAGTAAAAGCGTTGGCCTTATGGATGACATTCAAATGTGCTGTGGTCAACATTCCTTACGGGGGTGCAAAAGGGGGCATTACGGTAGACCCGAAAAAATTATCACGACTAGAAGTTGAGAGACTAAGCAGAACATTTATTGAACAAATCGTTTATTTTATTGGACCTGATAAAGATATTCCAGCACCCGATGTCTACACTAATTCAATGATCATGGGCTGGATGATGGATGAATACTCTAAATTGAATCATCGTCATTCTCCTGCTGTTATCACCGGCAAACCTATAGAGTTAGGCGGAAGCTTAGGACGTGATGATGCTACAGGTCGCGGCGCCTATTACTGTATTAAAGAGCTAGAAAAGAAAAAAGGCTGGAACCCAAATGACATTACCGTTGCGGTACAAGGTTTCGGAAATGCAGGACAACATGTAGCCCATTTATTACACACAGACGGCTACAGAATAGTTGCTGTAAGCGACTCAAAGGGCGGCATCTATAGCAAAACAGGTTTTGACGTGCCGAGTTTGATTCGCGCCAAATTAGAAACACAAGAAGTTCAAGCAGTCTATTGCCAAGGTTCTGTGATGGAAAAAATTCCTGCAAGCCAAATTACTAATGACGAATTGCTGGAGCTAGAAGTTGATATTCTCATCCCTTCTGCGATGGAAAATCAGATTCATGAAAAGAATGCGAAAAATATCAAAGCTCCAATAATCATAGAAGTAGCAAATGGACCTATTTCTAATGATGCAGATTCTATAATTGCTGAAAAAAATATCATGGTAGTGCCCGATATTTTAGCGAATGCAGGCGGCGTAACAGTAAGTTATTTTGAATGGGTACAAAACAGAGCCGGCTATTATTGGACTGAAGAAGAAATACACCATAAGCTGGAAGTGGTAATGGTGAAGGCATTTAATGAGGTGTATCAATTGATGAACGATAAAAAAATTGATATGCGCACAGCGGCTTATGCTGTGGCACTCGATCGATTAGGAAAAGCTATTGGTGTTCAAGGTACTCACAGCTACTTTCGTGAGCTTGTCTAGTAAAAATCGGCGTGCTTAATCGCTGCCGTATAAAACGAATTTGTAAATATGTTTGAAGCAATGTTAGAACATCATCAAATCTTTCAACAATTAAAAGATCACGCGCAACTTTTTGATAATTTGCACTTGAGAGATCTATTTAAAGAAGATCCCGAACGTTTTAAACGATTTTCTCTCGAATCGAATGGCTTGCTATTTGATTATTCTAAAAATCTTATTACAGAACAAACCTTACACTTACTCGTTAAACTTGCTAAAGAATGTAATCTGCAACAGCAAATAGAGCGGTTATTCACGGGTGAAAAAATAAATTCTACCGAGGATCGCTCAGCACTGCACACGGCCCTGCGTAATTTTTCTAGCCCTGCGATATATATCGACAAAGTAAATGTAACGCAAGAGATCCAAATTGCATTCGAGAAAATGACATGCATCGTGGAAAAAATCCACAACCAAGAATGGCTGGGTTTCAGCAATAAACCTATTACAGATGTTGTCAATCTTGGCATTGGTGGCTCAGATTTAGGACCTGCGATGGCCACTTATGCGCTGTCACCTTATCATCAAAATAAAGTGCAATGTCATTTTGTATCTAATATTGATGACACTGATATTTGGGAGGCCACAAAAAATTTAAATCCTGAAACTACGTTATTCATTGTTGCTTCAAAATCGTTTACCACTCAAGAAACATTGTCTAATGCCCTCAGTGCAAAAAATTGGTTACTTAAAGCTTGTCCGAATAAAGAAGCGCTTGCTGCACATTTTATTGCTATAACTGCCTGTCCTGAAAAAGCAACAGAATGGGGCATCGACCATATATTACCTATTTGGGATTTCGTCGGAGGACGATTCTCATTATGGTCAGCCATTGGTTTGCCCATTGCAATCGCGGTAGGAATGGAGAATTTTCATTCTCTATTGGACGGCGCTCATGCTATTGATGAACACTTTCGACTTTCTCCTTTGGAAAAAAACATTCCAGTGATTTTAGCCCTATTAAATATTTGGTATGTGAATTTCTTTAATGTACGCAGTTATGCCATCCTGCCCTATGACCAATACCTCGAATTACTTCCCGCTTATCTGCAGCAGTTAGAAATGGAAAGCAATGGGAAATACCGACGTCATAATGGTGAAAAAGTGGACTATGCAACAAGTCCGGTGATCTGGGGCATGGTAGGTAGTAATGGCCAGCATGCTTTTCATCAGTTGTTACATCAAGGGACCCAACTTGTTCCAATCGATTTTATTCTTCCGGTAACATGCCATCATCCCCTTGAGGATCATCATACTTGGTTAGTCGCCAATTGTTTAAGTCAGAGTAAGGCACTTATGCTTGGGAAAACTGAGCAGGAAGTGAGACAAGAATTACATCAACAAAATTTATCAGATCAGGAAATTGAAAAGGTTTTACCACACCGAGTGTTAATGGGAAACCGTCCTAGTAACACACTTTTAATTCCTAAGCTTACCCCCTTCTCTCTCGGCTCCTTAATCGCATTGTATGAGCATAAGGTTTTTGTACAAAGCGTCATTTGGGATATTAACTGCTTTGATCAATGGGGAGTGGAACTCGGAAAGCAGCTCACTGGCGAAATTTATCAGCAACTTTCTACTGACAATCAAAAACCCTCCAACGATAGCTCCACCCAGGGGTTAATGAATTACTATAAAAAATATCAACAATAATGATAAGATTATCCTCTGGCGTTACTGTTCATCTCATCGCATGAAATGATAAGCACTCTAATTGTAGGCCCATAACAACATTTCTTCGTGATTTGGCGGTTAATGCAAAAGCAGCGAGTAGGTATTTAAGGGGGAAATGATATGCCGTGGCAATTAGAATCTTGGCAAAAAAAATCAATCGAACAGCAGGTAGATTATCCTTCCCTATCAGAACGCGATCGGGTGATTAATAAACTTCAAAAACTTCCGCCACTCGTAATTCCACTTGAAATAGAGCAACTTAAGTCTCAAATAGCAAAAGCCGCGCGCGGAGAAGCATTTTTATTGCAAGGGGGTGACTGCGCGGAAAGTTTTGCTGACTGTAACACAGATGTCATTCTCAATAAGATACGAATTTTACTTCAAATTAGCCTAGTACTGCTTCATGGCTTACATAAACCCGTTATACGCGTAGGGCGAATTGCGGGACAGTATGCAAAACCACGCTCGTCTGATTTTGAAACTATCAATGGTGTAACGTTGCCAACGTATCGCGGTGACCTCATTAATGATGCTGCATTTGAAGAACAGGCAAGGCGTCCAGACCCTAACCGAATGCTAGAAGGGTATGAATATTCAGCGATGACGTTGAATTTTATCCGGTCTCTTGTTTCAGGTGGATTTGCTAATTTATTTCACCCTGAATATTGGAATTTACGTTTCAAGAAAGAATCGGGTATGGAACATGAATATCATCTCATTGTAGATCAGGTACATGACGCAATGGAATTTATCAAAGCTATTGACGGTGTTTCAGAAACAATGAAAAGAATGGACTTCTATATCAGCCACGAAGCCCTGCATCTTCATTATGAACAAGCGCTAACTCGTCAGGATGATTCTGGAAAATGGTACAATGTAGGCACGCATTATCCTTGGGTGGGAATGAGGACAGCCTCACTTGAAAGCGCTCATATTGAATATATTCGCGGCATTGCCAATCCGGTAGCAATTAAGGTGGGTCCTTCAATGACTCCCTCATTAATTACGCAGTTAGTAGAGCGCTTAAATCCGAATAATGAACCGGGCAAACTTACCTTGATCCATCGTTTTGGCTCGACCCACATCGCTGAAAAATTGCCTCCTTTAATAGAAGCGGTGCAATCTCTGGGCGCTGAAGTGTTATGGACCTGCGATCCTATGCACGGCAATACTACACAAACGACAGAGGGCTACAAAACACGACAATTCGATATTATTCTCTCCGAATTAGAACAAGCGATTGCAATCCATCAAGCGCAAAATAGCTATCTAGGAGGGGTACATTTTGAATTAACAGGTGATGAGGTCACAGAGTGTATTGGTGGGGCACGTGGATTAACAGAAGCTAACTTGAAAGAGGCTTACAGAACATTAGTTGATCCACGATTAAATTATGAGCAGTCATTAGAGATGGCGATGTGCCTGGTTGGTGCCGCTAAAAACCCCCTCTCTTAACATCTCGCTGATGGAAATGATTAATTACTTACCTACGCAGTCCGGGCAATAAACATTATTATAGCGACAGTTGTAATTGTAATTACGACTAAAATCTAACCTTATTTCCACGCGCCGATTATCGGTACTACCAAATACAGACATATCACTGGCAATCGGATCACAATCTGCTCGGCCAATGACTCTTAATCTATCCCAGCTTACTCCCTGAGCCCATAAATGTGCAGCAACCGCTTGTGCCATTGCGCGTGAACGACGAAATCTTTCAGGTCTTGATCCCACATCGTCGGTATGACCCGTAATTACGACCGGCACACACGAGATGCATTTGATTATTTCTGCAATGTCTGCGAGGGTGGAAACATGGCAATCATTAATATCAACTGGCGCACAAAACTCCATTGAATCACGGGTAAAAAGCGTGTCCGTTGGTAAAATAATTCGTAGTCTATCACCCAGCACAATTACCCCAATTCCACGTTGGCGTAATGCCGTAAGTTTTTGCAAATTTTCAATACAACCAAAATCAGGCCGATAAAATCCCGGCAATTTTACGGCGGGACAAACACGTGGGAACACTCCGCAAGGCGCTGACGGGCAGGGCCTCTGAATGTGTTCGACCGTTCGACAGTTCACTCGACATAACAGGGTACAACCCTGTAACAACTGAAGCATGCTGAGCAGAAGTATTAAAAATCGCAATAAACGCATGAAAATCCTTACCGATAAATTTGGATTGCTTTCTTAATATTAGATATCTGGCGAATCCAGGGTTTTTGTGTGCGTATGGTTTCTGGCAAGTTATCCATCATTTGCAATGCTTCTGTATGATTTTTATAAAGACCACAGACCAACACATACCAATCTTTGTCTAAGTAGTAGGTATGAAATATCTTAGCTTCTTGTACCTTGTTATCGCGGATAAACCGCGTTAATTCCTCAGGCTCTCTAACACCCATTAATTGCAATGTAAAATTATCAGAAGGGGCATTTAACAAAAATTTTTCATCATTAGTGAGGGACTGCGGCCGCAATGGTTTATTATTGCTCACATAAGCCTCTAATTGTTCAAAAGTTTTCGCTTGCTCTAGGGAGAGCGCAATGGGCTGGTGATATATTACCCCTTGATGCAAAGCCAGCGTCGCATTAGGCAATAATGTTTTGCGTGATTGTACTGAATTGATATTTTTTAAGTGTCCAAGCGCATATTTTTCCTGGAGTACTAAACGTTGCATTCTTAACACTTGATATTCATCTACTAAATGAAAATATTTAGTTTCATTTCGTGCAATCCTTAGCGGAGAGAAAATAAGATAAAGTTGATAACCAATATAGACTAGCGTTAATAATAATAGCGCTATCAACAAAATCCTTTTGAATGCAGTCATTTTAGTTCCTAGGTCTACGTTATAAGTCTATAAGTCTAAGGGAAATTGAGCAGTCAAACTCATTGATTGTAATTCTTTTTCAATTAAATGCTCCATACAATAACGCAGAATATCTTCATGATCAATTTTCGAAAAGATTGTCCCCAACACGTTGCTAATACTACTGCAATCGCTAGCATCTAAATAAACCTGTAATAAATGGCAATACACGGCGATATTTTTGCAGATATCAATAATTTTTTGAAAGGTAGTTCGAATAGGCCTAGTTTTGTAGGCATACTGTTCTAACATGATGAGCTGTTCGATTTGCTCGGAGGCTAACTCTTGTCGCAATATTTCGTTTCTTATTTCTGGCCAAGGGGGATTTAGTTGCTCTTTTAGTTGTTGTCTAATTCTACGAAGCGGCAATACAATGCGGTCATGCCAAGGTTGAATATTGATTAAGATTTGTTTCAAATCGCTTTTGGGAATACGGCCCTGATCGCATAATGCAAACCAACAACAAAATAAAACAATATTGACATTGAGACCACGTTCATTTTGTAATGTAATTAAGCTTTCTTCAACAATGGGTTCGCGGTAAATTTTTACAGAAAAATTCCAAAATGGATGAATGGGGAGTGTCTTAGGGACTATCATGTTATTTAAGCCTTTAACACAAAATAGTTTTAAAGTTTACTTTATATAATGGCCGTGAGAAAGCAACTTATTGCCATAACCTACTCTTCATATTAGGTAGCTGTGGGGTGCCGGCTCTGGGCTATGCTTTTTGGCAATCCCTAGGTCCCTTTCTATTTCTGGCATCGCTTTGCTGGACTTCATTAGCGGCTTTACTTATATTATTTGGAGTTTGCCTAGTCACTTTAGCGCAAAAATCTGCAGGCCCATCTAAAACCACGCAGTAGGGATACACTTGTGAGACGCGTTTTTTTTCTTATCTTACTCTTATGTTATTTAACACCTGCTTTTGGCTACCCCTTCATTGATATCAATCGCGAATCCGCACTTAGAATTGGAATTAAAATTTGGTACAACGAATGTAATGGTAAAATTGCCGGTCTCACCACATGGAATAATGGCGAAAGATTTGCTTCTCTGGGGATTGGACACTTTAATTGGTTTCCTAAGGGACATCTTAATTCAGCCAAAGATGGGTTCCCCCAATTAATCAGATATATGGAAAGAGTGGGTGTAACCGTGCCGTACTGGCTGCAAGGTGAAATCACACCCCCCTGCCCTTGGCATACTCGAGAAGAATTTCAAGCAGCTCAACAATCAAAAAAAATGCAAGAACTCCGCCAGTTTCTTGTTGACACCATCCCCGTTCAAGCACAATTCATGGTCTATCGACTCGTTAATGCGCTACCAAAACTCATTACAAATACCCCATACGAAGACAGAGAATTTATCTTTGAGCAATTCGTAAATCTTTCATCAACCCCGCAAGGTATTTATGCGCTAGTCGATTATGTAAACTTTAAAGGTGAAGGAGCGGGGGTGTTTTCAAAAAGAGGCTCAGGCTGGGGTTTGTTACAGGTGGTGGAAGGCATGAGGTATGCGCCATGCCATTTAAACACCGTGCAAGCTTTTGTTTGGTCAGCAAATAATGCTCTCACAGAAAGAGTTAGACAGGCTTCCCCCTCCAGTCATGAGGGTAAATGGTTGCCTGGCTGGAGAAATCGAATCTGCACCTATCTACATTGAAATTTACCATCCGCCCATGGGAAAGACATTTCCAGACAAGACATTATGTTGGATTAGCTCACCCGGTTTAGCGTAGTAATACACATTACTCATACCACTTGCAAAGGCCTGCAAACTCCCGACGGAACGTACCGTTACGAAGGATTCGTCAGCTGCTTGTACGAGCGCGGTATGGGAACAGACAAATCGCGCATCAACAGTAGCGTGTTGGAATGATCGTATCAATAATAAATCGGCTGATCCTGATAACCGAACTACGCCATACTTAGTCCCCAGCACATGCAGATGATCACTTTGGATATGGTTAACACAGATTGTCGCGGTGCCATTATTCATCACGCGTACTAAATTAACTGGACCATTAATACATATTAAACCACTGCCGCAACTCTCCACCTCCAAACCACAAGGCGAATGAATATTATTAACTGTGATGCAGCTATTCCCGCCCGCCGAGCAACTAGTACCCGCGACCACTAAATGGCGTAATTCATTAATACAAAGTTTGATGCAAGGTTTTGGATTTTGATTGCAATCAACCGGCTTGGTATTACTGATGTAGATAGCCCCATCACATACTTTGACACCCAGACCAGGATATGCCGTTTTGACTGAAATTTTATTACAGCCCGGCGTACCGATAATTTGTAGATCGACTCCACCTCTAATGAAAACGGCATCAATAAAAGGTAAATTTCGTGTTAATTTTATTCGAGGGGCAATGGGATGATCGCTACGTGTACGGATACGGATAGGCGTATTTCTCACCGTAAGATCGGGTCTTTGGTAAATATATTTGGTAACTCTTTGGCAAAAACTGGGTTCATCTTTATATTCTAGAGGCTGGGCGCAGACATTTTGAGCTAAGGTAAGTATGAAAACTAACATCATCCCTAATATTTTCATTTAATGTCTCCTTCGTAACGACCCTGAATAATACTTGGTTTAAGAGGAAAAAAGTAGTTCACAAACGTGGTAGCAAAACAATCTTTTGGTCTCTCGCCACAAATGTTCTAGGCATTCTGATTAATGGCCTGGTCGCAGCAGTGAGAATATACTCTTGCAAAGACGGAGCCCTGCTATAGTCAAAAACACCACTGCTGTTATTCCATCGGTAAGTTAACATTAAGCCAACTCTTGTTTCTTTTGGCTGGGGCAAATTTCCGGCAACATATTGGCCCAACAACGATAACTCTAATCGAGAACAGAGGTGATTTAGAATGAGCCAGCTTAGTTTTACATTGTATTGATCATATATTTCACGACGAACAGCATTAAGCGTTAACAAAAAGCGAGGGTGCAAAATCTGTTCCACATTAATTCCATATCCAAGTCCTCCCTTGCTGGGCTGGGCTTCTGCTATGTTTCGATAATTAATGACATCCATATATAAATCTAAATTAATTTTCGTGAATAACAAGGGTTGGAGACTAACACCGGCATTGCCGCCATACAGTGTAGCCCCCTTGATATTACGATAAAGAATGTCAATATCATCTGCTACATGATAGATGGGTGATAAATTCTCATCCCGGGATCCACCTTCATAGATCCCCAAATTGAAACTTGAAATCGGTGCATTTTTTAATAGATAAGCGTACCCCGCGGCGAAAGTATGTTGCTCATTCCATAAAAGTTGCGTGCCTTCTAAGAAATTAAATTGATTTTGCTGCGACAAGTATTCCGCTGTGAATTTAAGACACTGATTATAGAATAGGAGGCTGGACAGAGTGCCTCCTAATCGAAACTCTCTCGCACCAAATCCTATTTCAAGTCCAAGCGCACTCGTGTCAGTTAAGAGATTGGCATAGCGAGGATTTACCACTAATCCATAGAAATCACTTTTTTCGGCGGCAAAAGAAAATTGCGGCAAGGAAGGATAAGCTTCTGCACTGCCCGACAAAATGACCAACATCAGTAGATAAATAATAAGCGTTAATCGCATGCTGCCCTAAATCCTTTGAACACTCCATGCCCCTAACTTGTTCGCAAGATCCAGCTCTACGGCTGAGCTCACCAAAGTCATGGAACGAGGTTGCAATATAGTGACGACCTTTTACTATTGGAGATACTGTTTAACAAAGCCTTTATCAAGCTGCAACATTTTATTGAATCAAGTATAATTTGATTTTTTTGATTAGGACGCATTATGTCACCCTCCCAAGATAAACCTACGCATTTCGGTTATGAAAACGTTTCTTTTGACGAGAAAACAAAAAAAGTTACCGAGGTGTTTAATTCTGTCGCTACACGTTACGACTTGATGAATGATCTCATGTCACTCGGGGTACATCGACTTTGGAAACAATTTGCTATTGAAATCGCATCAATACGACCCACCGATCAGATATTAGATCTTGCTTCGGGCACAGGTGATTTGGCATTGAAAATGGCACCTCTCCTAAATGGAGGGTCTTTGTTCGTCACAGATATCAATGCATCGATGTTGGCTATCGCTCGAAAACGTCTGATCGAAAATGGGCGAGTGAATAATGTCCATTATTTACAAGTAAATGCCGAATCAATCCCCTTTCCAGATAACAGTTTTGATTGCGTTACCATCGGTTTTGGCCTTCGCAATGTGACCCACAAACAAGAAGCACTCAACTCTATCTACAGGGTTCTCAAACCTGGCGGAAAACTTCTTATTTTAGAATTTTCACATCCCACTTCCCCTATCTTGAGTTCGCTCTATGATCTTTATTCCTTTAATGTTCTGCCTTTATTGGGGAAATTTTTTGTAAAAGACGATAAAAGCTATCGCTATCTCGCAGAATCTATTCGCATGCATCCTAATCAAGAAACCCTTTGCAGCATGATGACGACAGCAAAATTCGAAAACTGTCGTTATGATAATTTAACAGGCGGCATAGTGGCTATTCATAGAGGCTATAAAATTGATTAAACTCATTCTAGCTCGTATGTTAGAAACAACTATAAATCAGCTTATCGTTTTAGATCCATCACACCACGATTTACTCACCAAACATGCTGGCAAGACGCTTACGTTGCAACTTAAAGATTTTAATCACTCTTTTTATTTTAGATTTCTGCCAAATAAAATAAATGTCTACACTGTGTATGAACATGTTCCAGATGCACTCATTGTCGGCGATGTAATTTCTCTACTGAAGCAAATAAAACCGGGCAACTCTGCACAAGATCTGATTATTGAGGGTGACATTGATTTTGCGCAGGACACTCAACACTTTATTCAATCAATTGATATCAATTGGGAAGAATATATTGCATTTTTAGCCGGTGATTTTACCACTAATCAAATAACGAAGTTGTGGAGCAAAGTGAAGCAATCTTCCACCACGAATACCCTGCGCACTATCGAAGATGTGAAGGATTATATACAAGAAGAAAAACGCTTCATTCCTACCCGCGAAGAAGTGGAAGATTTTTACGATGAGATTTCGAAGCTTCGTTATGACATAGAGCGTTTAGAAGCACGTTGGGATCGCTTAGAGGATATCGAGAAACAATGAAATTTATCACACGACCTTTGCTAATTTTACGCTTATTCCACATCAACTTTATATTATTTCGTAATCGATTAGACACGTTTGTATTTTCGGCTCCGTCCCTCCAATCATTTTCATTTCTGAGTTATTTCAGCCCATGGTATTGGATGGATAAAGATAAGAAATCGCGCGGAGAGTCGTTAAGACTTTCTCTGGAACAGCTTGGCCCTGTGTTCGTTAAATTTGGTCAAATACTGTCTACGCGACCCGATCTAATTCCAGCAGATATTGTAGAGCAACTTGAAAAACTGCAAGATCAGGTTCCTCCTTTTCCGACAGAAATTGCGCTACAGATTTTAAAATCAGAATATAAAAAACCTATTGAAGAAGTTTTTGCAAGTTTTGATCCAATTCCTTTAGCCTCTGCTTCAATTGCTCAGGTGCATGCCGCTACGCTTTTAAATGGTAAAAAAGTAGTTATTAAAATTGTACGCCCCAACATAGACAAAATTATTCGCCGCGACATTGGCCTACTTTATAGTATGGCAGCACTGACTGAAAAATTTGTTCCCAGCGGCAAACGCTTGAGACCCATTGAAGTAGTCGCAGAAGTTGAACGTTCCATTAGTTATGAATTAGATCTTTTACACGAAGGCGCCAATGCCTCTCAGTTACGACGAAATTTTTTAGGCTCGCCTGTGCTCTATGTCCCTGAAGTTTTTTGGGACTACAGTAGTAGTAAAATTCTTGTTATGGAAAGAATTGTTGGCATACCTATTTCGGATTTAACGCAGCTTAAACAGCATGGTGTTGATCTTAAAAAATTAGCGGAGCGGGGTGTTGAAATATTTTTTACTCAAGTGTTACGCGATAGTTTTTTTCATGCAGACATGCATCCGGGTAATATTTTTGTGAACAAACTAAATCCGCTTGATCCTCAGTATATCGCCGTCGATTTTGGAATCATGGGCACATTGAGTCCTTCTGATCAGAGATACATTGCTGAAAATTTACTCGCATTTTTTCGTCGCGATTATAGACGAGTCGCAGAACTACATGTGGAGTCGGGGTGGGTGGCGGCAAATGTACGTATCGACGAATTTGAAACTGCAGTACGTGGAGTATGTGAACCCATCTTCGAGCGACCACTGAAAGATATTTCCTTTGGAAAATTATTATTGAAATTATTTCAGGCAGCGCGTGAATTTGATATGCAAGTACAGCCGCAGTTCTTTTTATTACAAAAGACCTTGTTAAACATTGAAGGTCTCGGTAGGCAACTTTATCCCGAGCTTAATCTTTGGACGACGGCAAAACCTTATCTTGAAAAATGGGTAAAACAAGAAATGGGCCCATTGGCTCTGCTACAGAAAATCCACCGATCAGCTCCGCAATGGCTAGATAAAATTCTGGAGATGCCAGACTTAATACATAACGCGCTGGTCGTAAAAACAACTCCCCAAAATATAGAACGTCCTGAAGCAATTTTGTTATTGAATAGAAAATTACAGAAAAGAAAGTGGCTGGGAGCGGGGATTGGCTTACTCACCATGGCATTGATTAATTATTTTTTTCTACACACAACACTAAGTAATCAAATTACCGTTAATTTTGTCGTAGCCTTAATCGGCGCAGTTTTAGTATTAACTAATTTATAATGTAACTATTCAGCACTAATTTTTGAATTTTGCTCGAACGTTCAGTTTTGCGCTGAATTTCACTTAAAAATGAAAATGAAAAAGCGCAGCATACATAGGTATGTGAGCAGTTTTCTTTTCATTTTTAAGTGAAATTCAGCCGAAAATGGACGTTCGCCTCTAGTGGCTGATGATTTATAATTTATTTGCGCCAAGCAGCATAACTTGGTCGGCTCTCCAAATTGTTTAAAGGAACCTTGGGCCGCTCTCCCTTGGGGCTCAAAATAGTACTGCACGCTGCTTCGAAATATAATCTTGAAGACTCCCCTAACACGATTTCCAAATGGTTTTCGACATTGGATTTTATTTTGTTAAATTTGTCTTGTACTTCAGTAGGAGACCTACCTAATTTTTTGAGATTATCAAAAGCATTTTTAGCGCAATGAGATAGTTCTTGGCTACATTTGATTGAAGCAATTTGCAGACGATATCGACTATCGTAGTCATCCGCTACTTTACTGTTATCTTTGAGATAATTGCTTAGAATTGTTTGTGAGGCCTGTTTCAACTCTTCTTCGATCTTCCTGATCGGAGAAGGCTCTTTTTGGCAGACGCCAAGGGTTAGTGTAGTACTCATAAAAAAACTCTCTCTCCACGTTTTTTAATATTATATCCGTATAATATATTAAAATAAATGATTTTTGCTCGCAATTTACATATAAATAACTATGATCAAAACTAGTATAGTTCAAAAAAATAAAAAGCAAGTTTAGGAGAGAACAAAATCTTGCTCGGTTATCCGGAGCTTAACTTTTTCTTGTAGCGATCCAGGGAGAGCCTTGATCGAATTTTCTAAAAATGCCTGAATATCAATATCTTGAAAACGCCTCGTAAATTCATCTAATGCCCCAGGAGAAGCCACCATGGCCTTTAAGAGGGACTGAGTCGCTATTTGGGGACCGTACTGATCCACCAAAAAACTAAATGCGGTAGAGATTTGCAGAATAGGATAGATAGATATTGCTGGCATGTGATATTTAATGAGCAAATCTGCCGTATAAATAGCGTCGATAGCCGCATGAACAAGTAAAAATCCCTTGTCCCACACTCCCTCAACAATAGCTTGTTTAAGGGTGATGTCCCATTGCCGCGTTCCCCCCGCTCCTTGATTCAAAAAGTTGAAGAATTCTTCTTCAGTTTGCAAAGACAGTTTTAACGATTTATTTTGTAATGCGGCTGCACTGGTGATTCCCATCAAGCCATTGAACACCATTAAATGTCCAATGAGCTTAACTTTCGCTCCCATTGAAACCTCCTCCCCGTAATAGTTAGGTTTGCCTATTTTTCTTAGTAAGGGCTCGAGTCTTTCATATAATGATTTGGCGCCACTGGCCAGGACTAACATGGTGGCAGTTTCAGCTCCCTTAACCCCGCCCGTGAGGGGATAGTTTGCGTATTCAATCTTATGGTGATAACAAGCCTTATTAGCTGACTCGACAAATTCAACACTCACAGTAGAAAAATGGAGTATGAAAGGTTTATTGTCATCGGGATAATGTTGATTAATCTGGTTGATAACTTGTGTAAAAATGCTGATATCATCGCCATTTTTACCCCCGCAGATGATAATCCCCTCTAAATCACCTCCTTGAATTAGTTCTTCATAACTCGAGACAAGTTTAGCCCCATGCACTTGCCATGCTTCTCGTCTATGCGCCTTCGTTATATCAACAGGGTTTCGATCATATATGCGCAGAAAACGTGCTGGACTATTTTCACCCAATAGATGCATTGCCGAGTGACTAAGCATGTTTCCTAGGGCACCAATACCCGCGAGTCGCAGCATAATTTTTCCTTGAGATGTTAATGAGGTTTCCGAAATAACAGGATACTCCTGCGTATTAATCAATGTAAACATTGTTGAGTTGTACTGTGGATAACTTGTTTAAAAGGAGTTAAAATTGCGCCCTCTTCTTCTAACAAAAAATAATTAGGGTAATGGAAATGTCAAATTGGCAAAAGTCGAATTCAGATACTATGAATGAAACGCCCATTTGGCTCAAATGCCTAACCCATCTCCAAGATGAAATACCTCAACAACAATTCAATACATGGATTAGGCCCTTACAAGCCCAAGAACAGCAGGACTGTTTGTTATTATTTGCCCCTAACCGTTTTGTTTTAGAGTGGATATCTGAACGCTTCCTCGAGCGAATCACGGTGTTGACGAAAGATATTAGTCAATCTGTCACTTATAAAGTCACTCTTGAAATTGGGTCTTCAAAAAAATCGCCTGGTTTTATTATTAAACCTCCCCCCATGGCTGTGACCTCAAATTCTAATACTAGCTTTTCGATTGCGAACAATCTCAATCGCTCTTTTAATTTTAGTAACTTTGTCGAAGGCAAGTCGAATCAACTTGCGCGCGCGGCCGCCTTTCAGGTGGCTCAAAATCCAGGCACCGCCTATAACCCCTTGCTCCTTTATGGGGGCGTTGGCTTAGGTAAGACCCACTTAATGCACGCCATTGGCAATATCATTCAAGAAAAAAATCCTAATGCGAAAGTAATGTACCTGCATGCTGAACGTTTTGTGGCTGACATGGTTAAAGCGTTACAACGCAACTTGATGAATGATTTTAAGCGGTTTTACCGTTCAATGGATGCACTTTTAATTGATGATATTCAATTTTTTGCCGGCAAAGATCGCTCTCAAGAAGAATTTTTCCATACTTTTAATGCGCTATTTGAAGGCGAACGCCAAATTGTATTATCTTGTGATAATTACCCTAAAGAAATTAAAGGGCTTGAGGATAGACTCAAATCACGATTTGGCTGGGGATTAACGGTAGCAGTTGAACCTCCCGAATTAGAAACTCGGGTCGCTATTCTAATGAGCAAGGCTGAGCAGTCGAATGTTGCCATACCGCATGAGGTGGCTTTTTTCATCGCAAAGCGGATTCAATCTAATGTCAGAGAATTAGAAGGCGCCTTAAAACGCGTTATCGCCAATGCACATTTTACGGGTCAATCCATTACTTTAGATTTCGCTAGAGAAGCATTAAAAGATCTGCTCGCTATTCAAGCTAAACTGGTATCGATTGATAACATTCAGAAAACGGTGGCAGAGTATTACAAAATAAAAGTTGTCGATCTTTTATCTAAAAAGCGAAGTCGTTTCTTAGCAAGAGCCCGCCAAATAGCGATGGCCCTCGCTAAAGAGCTCACCAATCATAGCCTACCTGAAATTGGGGAAGCCTTCGGGGGTAGAGACCACACTACGGTGCTCCATGCCTGCCGTAAAGTAAAACAATTAATGGCGGAAATCATTGATATTAAAGAAGATTATATTAGTCTGCTACGTATTCTTTCTACCTAATTTAGCGAGCATAAGGAATAATTTATGAAATTATCAATACTGCGTGAAGAGCTATTAAAGCCGTTGCAACTTGTCACTGGGATTGTCGAAAAACGCCAAACATTACCTATTTTATCGAATGTTTTGCTAAATGTGCAGGAAGGGCTATCCATCATTGCTACCGATCTTGAAGTAGAATTAAAAATTAATTTACCGCTTAATCAACCTTCTGCACCTGGCGAAATAACCGTGCCCGCGCGCAAACTGGTCGATATTTGTCGCTCACTTCCGGACCATTCTCTCATTGACCTAGTAACTGAAAAGGACAAATTACTGCTCCAGTCGGGGAGAAGTCGGTTTTCGTTAACTACCTTGCCCGCTCAAGACTACCCCTGCCTTGATCAAACAAACAGTGTGCTAGATTTTAATATTGAACAAAAGAATCTACGCTTTCTCATTCAACGCACCTACTTTGCTATGGCCCAGCAGGATGTTCGCTATTATCTCAACGGCATGCTATTGGAAGTCAAAGAAGGCATTATCCGTGGGGTTGCTACTGATGGTCATCGCCTGGCCTTAAATATTGTCGAAGCCACTATTATCAGCAACGCTTTCTCCCAAGTGATTATCCCCCGTAAAGGAGTTACCGAGCTCCTTCGATTAATTGATGACTCAAAAGAAGAAGTGCAGGTTTCTATCATGGCTAATCACCTCCGTATCGCAGGCCCTCATTTCACTTTCACCTCGAAATTAATTGATGGGCGTTTTCCTGATTACGAACGCGTGCTTCCCAAAGGCGGCGATAAAGTTATTGCGGTTCCGAGGGAATTGTTAAAACAATCATTAACGCGGGCCTCAATCCTTTCTAACGAAAAACTTCGCGGCATACAATTACAGCTTCGTAATGGGTTACTTCGCATCATTGCTAACAATCCTGATCGTGAAGAAGCTGAAGAAGAAATTAATATCGATTATCAACAAGCTGATTTGGACATCGGTTTTAACGTCAAATATCTTACAGACATTTTCGACACCATTGACGATGAGACGGTAATGCTTACTTTTTCTGACTCTAACAGTAGCATTCTCGTTGAAGGCGACAAAGGTGATGGGAACAGCGTTTTTGTAGTAATGCCAATGCGGCTCTAGCGCTTATGTATGAAAATAAATCGCCTTGAAATTACTAATTTCCGTAATCTACAACAGGTAGCTATTGAGCTTGGTCCTCGTATTAATCTTTTTTATGGCGAAAATGGTAGCGGCAAAACCAGCCTACTAGAAGTGCTTCACTACTTAGGCATAGGGCGCTCATTCCGAACCCGCAATATTGCACGGCTCATTCACCATGGTGCCGAAGGTTTCTCTATTTTTACTCAATTGACACAGCCTTGCGGAGCTACCTTGCCAGTAGGGGTGGAGAGAAGCAAGGATAATTCAGCTTCAGCCATTCGGATTGGGGGGCAAGCCGCTAGCTCCTTGGTTGAGATCGCCTCTATCCTCCCCTTACAGTTCATCAATGCTGACAGCCACCTTTTACTGAATTCTGGTCCTCTCACTCGCCGTCAGTTTCTCGACTGGGGCGTGTTCCACGTGGAACCTTCTTTTTTTACTTATTGGCAACGATCAACCCGAATCTTAAGACAACGCAATGCAAGCTTAAAGATATCAACTTCATATTCCGATCTATCCGCATGGGATGAAGAGTTAATTATCTCTGCGGATTGGCTTGATATGAGACGCAGGGCGTATCTTGCCGATCTGGAACCCGTCTTATATCCCTTGCTTTCCGCTCTGTTGCCCGACGTAAATCTCCACCTTCATTATTTTCCCGGGTGGAGCTCACAACGCTCCCTCCAGGATGCTCTTTGCCATTCATTTTTGCGCGACAAGCAAGCAGGGTATACCCATCAAGGCCCCCACCGAGCAGACCTCCAGATCAAGTTAGATACTGTGAATGCGGCCGACCTTTTATCGCACGGTCAGCAAAAGCTGGTGGCTTATGCCCTCAAACTTGCTCAAGGGCTCTTGCTTCATTCCCAAAGGAATAAGCAATGTGTTTATTTAATTGATGACCTGCCCTCTGAGCTAGATAAAAGTAAGCGCAAATTAGTCACCGACATAATTAATTCCATGGAAGCGCAGATTTTTATTACCGGAATCGAAATTGACAGCTTTGCGGATTTAGCTCCCTCCCCTGAGGCGAAGATGTTCCACGTGGAACATGGCAATATTCGATGAAAAAAGGCGGGCGGGGTTCCACGTGTAACATTGCGACACCATTTTAAATCCTTGATTTTGCTACGCTTCACCCCCGATTTCATGGTATAATAGACGTTTAAATCAGCACTAATCTTTCAAGCTTGCAGGCAACTACGTGAGTCGTCTCTGCCTGTAGCCATTTATAAAATTTGAGCAGCACTGGAGCAACTATGGCGTCTATCAACACCACTATTTATGATTCATCAAGCATAAAAATTTATAAAGGATTAGAGGCGGTACGAAAACGTCCAGGGATGTATATTGGAGACACTGACGACGGAACCGGCTTGCATCATATGGTGTTCGAGGTAGTAGACAACTCTATAGATGAAGCGTTAGCAGGGCACTGCACTCAAATTACGATCACCCTTAATTCAGACAACTCCGTAACGGTCAAAGACAACGGCAGAGGCATTCCTACGGATATGCATCAAGAGGAGGGTCGTTCTGCAGCCGAAGTGATCATGACCATACTCCATGCCGGCGGCAAATTTGACAATAATGCCTACAAAGTATCCGGTGGCTTACATGGCGTAGGCGTGTCTGTTGTAAACGCGCTCTCAGAAGAATTACAACTCATTATTCGCCAAAAAGGTCGTGTTTATAAGCAGACGTATCATTTGGGAGAGCCTCAAGCGCCCTTAGAAGCATATGATCAAACTTCAGAAACAGGAACGGAGATAAGGTTTAGACCCAGCACTGAAATTTTCAAGAATGTTATCGAATACCACTATGATATCTTAGCCAAACGCTTAAGAGAGCTTTCTTTTCTAAATTCAGGGGTATGCATTCACCTTATAGATCAACGTAGTGGCAGAGAGGATATCTTCCAATATGAAGGCGGTATTCGCGCCTTTGTGCAATATCTCAATAAAAATAAAACGCCAATAAATGATAAAGTTTTTTACTTTACCGCTGACAATAAAGACGGAGTAGGTGTTGAAGTTGCTCTCCAGTGGAATGATAGCTTTCAAGAAAGTATTTTTTGCTTTACTAACAACATTCCTCAACGCGATGGGGGGGCGCATTTAGCAGGTTTCCGTGGCGCTTTAACAAGAACCCTTAATAATTATATTGAAAAAGAAGGGCTTGGCAAAAAATTCAAAATTAGCACCTCAGGTGATGACGCGCGCGAAGGATTAACGGCGATTGTGTCGGTCAAGGTACCTGATCCAAAATTTTCTTCGCAAACGAAAGATAAATTGGTTTCATCAGAAGTAAAACCCGTGGTTGAATCTATTACAGCCGATAAGTTGCAGGAATATCTTTTAGAAAATCCGCAACAAGCCAAAGCCATTGTAATGAAAATTATTGATGCCGCACGTGCGCGCGAAGCGGCACGAAAAGCGAGAGAGATGACCCGGCGTAAAAGCGTTCTGGATATCGCTGGTCTGCCCGGAAAGTTAGCCGACTGCCAAGAAAAAGACCCTCGTTTTTCAGAAATATTTATTGTTGAGGGCGATTCAGCAGGCGGTTCTGCCAAACAGGCCCGAGATCGTAAAAATCAGGCAATCCTCCCTCTGAAGGGCAAAATTTTGAATGTAGAGAAAGCACGCTTTGATAAGATGCTGTCTTCTGTGGAATTAGCAACCCTCATTACTGCCCTGGGCTGCGGAATAGGTAAAGATGAATATAATCCAGACAAGCTACGTTATCATTTCATCGTCATTATGACCGATGCTGACGTGGATGGATCGCATATCCGCACGCTCCTATTAACCTTTTTCTATCGCCAAATGCCTGAGTTAATTGAGAGAGGTCACATCTATATTGCTCAACCTCCGCTGTACAAGGTTAAAAAAGGCAAACAAGAACAATATATTAAAGATGATGACGCTTTAGAAGAATACTTACTTGAACTGGCATTGAACAATACGAAGATTCACACCTCTGCCTCGAATAGCACTATTATCGAGGGAGTTGAATTGGCAACCCTGGCCAAACAATATCGTGAAATTAAGAAAATCATTAAACGGTTATCGAATCGTTTTCCCGCTATTGTTTTAGAAAGCCTACTCCAAGTCGACCCGATATGGGGAGAAGGGGACGACTTAGCTCAAAAAGAGAAAGTAGAGCAATGGCTAGCAGCCATAGAAACCATAGCTTTATCTCGCTTACAAGCCGGTGGCAGCACAATCATGTCGAGCGTACATGAGAATCCTGAAACCCATACGTATCAACCCATCATTATTGTCAAAGAACACGGCGTTGCAACAAATTATGTATTTAGAAAAGAATTCTTTCTTACTAGCGATTATATAACGATCGCAAATTTCGTAAGCAAGCTAAAGGGTATCATCAAGCCTGACGCCTACATTCAACGTAATGAACAAAAACATCCCATTGCTAATATGCAAGAGGCAATACAATGGATGTTGGATGAGGCGAAGAAAGGGTTTGCAATCCAACGTTATAAAGGTTTAGGCGAAATGAATCCTTCTCAGTTATGGGAAACAACAATGGATCCGAAAGTACGCCGCATGTTGAAGGTCAGAATTGAAGACGTGGTTTCCACCGATCAGATCTTTAACACTCTCATGGGCGATCAAGTTGAGCCACGACGACTCTTTATTGAAGCAAATGCCCTTGAAGCGGATAATATCGACGTTTAATTTGTGATCAGCGTGTAACGAACGTTGCCCGCTCGCTTGTCTTTCAGAATCTGCCAATCTAAAGGCAGGGGAATTACATCATCCCTGCTTTCTGACTCGATGTAGATCAGCGCCCCCGGTGGCAGGCAATTGACTTTTAACCATTCTAGAGCCTGTTGAACATACCCACAATGAAAGGGTGGATCTAAAAAGACAATGTCGTAAGGACGGGTAGCCAAGATGGAAGGGGGGTAAGGAAAGTTAGCTTGAACAATTTCAGCCGACGCTAAGCCCAGCTTATTCTTATTTTCCATTAATGCATGACAAATATCAGCAGAAGCGTCCAACATCAAGGCATGTTGAGCACCCCGAGACAGGGCCTCAAACCCCAACGCACCACTACCTGCAAAAAGATCCAGACAATTTGCGCCTTGTATTGAGGGGGCGAGCCAATTAAATAATGTCTCCCTAATGCGATTCGGAGTGGGTCTTAACCCCTCTAACTCAGGAAACTTAATCTTTCGCCCCCTGCAAGTCCCTCCAATAATTCGTATCTCTGAAAATTTAGGAAGGTTTTGTCTGGGCATTTTTTTCCGCTGCATTATTACCGACTGTTACAGTAATAAGATTAGTTGGATGAATAAGCGATTGAAAAACCGTCTTGATCTGCTGATCCGTAACCTTCGAGATGTTATTTTGATAACTATCAAGATAGTCTAGGGGTAACTGATAATAACCGATATTGACCAGCTGACTAATTATCGCTGAATTACTGGCTAATCTCAGAATAAAGCCTTGAGTGAGATTCTTTTTCGCTGAATTCAATTCTTGAGCCGTAGGACCTACCTGCACAAATTTGGTCAAGGTATCATTTACTATTTTAATCGCATTATTCGCTTCACTATTACGAGTTTGCAATTCAATGATAAAAGGGCCCCGATCTCTTAGCGCTGAAAATTGACTGCGTACTGAATAAGCTAAACCCCGCTTTTCTCGTACTTCATCGAATAAACGAGAGGTTAAAGTGCCTCCACCTAATATATAGTTTCCTACTACCATAGGAAAATAGGAGGGGTCTTTGCGGCTGATACCCGTCTGACCTATCAACACATGCGTCTGACTTGAAGGAAATGCGATATGGCGATTACGTTCTGCGTCTGGCTTGGTTTTATAGTCTAACCCTATCAGCGCTTCACCCAAGGGCAGGTGAGTGGATAAATTCTCGGCAATTACTTTCGCTTGTTCTTCTTTTATATTTCCCACGATGGCAATGAAGCTATTTCGCGCCGAATAAAATTGCTTATAAAACTTTGCAAGATCACTGACTCCTAACCTCTCAATACTTTGCTTAGTGCCGGTTATGGGATGCCCATAAGGATTATTATCAAAAACGGCACTATAAAAAGCTTTCGATGCAATAGAACTAGGTTGTTCTTCCTGCTCTTCCAGGAGATTTAAGGTTTGTTTTTGAATTCGTTTGAATTCATTGTCAGGAAAATGAGCCTTAGTCAGGACTTCAGTAAAGGTGTTATAAGCGGGTTGAAAATATTTCGGATCTGATAAAGTTCGTAAGGCGACAATCGCCATATCACGATTGACCGCAGCAGAAAATTGCGCCCCAACGTTATCAAAAGCAGCTGCAATGTCATTAGCACTCATGGTTGTAGTACCCGATGAAAGCGCTTCGTTGGTGATTTTAGCCAAACCGGGTTGCATTAAGTCTCGTGACGATCCTGCATCAAAGATGACTTGGATATCAACCATCGGAAGTTCGGCTTCGTACACATAGAAAACGGGTGTCCCAGTACTTGTTGACCATTTTTTTATAGGCAGAATCGAAGGTTTCTCAGCCCCGGTAGCAGCCATAGTACTTAAAAAGGTAAGAATTAATGCAATAACAAAAAAGTGTCGTTTAGCGGACATTCGACTGCCCCCCCGTATTAACAATGGGTTGATCCTGGGTATTTTTATTAAGTGGCAATGGTTTGAGGGTGGCGATAGTTAATCTATCTAAGATTAAATATTTTTTGGCAACCGCCTGAACATCTGCTGCTGAAATTGTGCTGACCTCTTTCACATAGTTCTCAGATTCACGCCACGTGAGATTCACGGCTTCTAGTGAGCCTATTTCATTTGCTTGATTCATAATGGAATCTTTTTCATAGGTTTTGTTAGCAATTACCTGTGCTTTAACGCGCTCCAATTCTTGGGGACTAATCAATGAAGTTTGCAGAAGTTTAATTTCTTCTAAAATCGCATTTTCCAGCAATTGATTATTCTTTCCTTGGGAGGGAATGGCGGTAATACTAAAAATATTATCCAATCGACTAAAGATGTCATAACCCACTTGAATGTCAGTAGCAAGTTGTTTGCCTCTCACAATTTTAGTAGGAAATCGTGCGCTATCTCCACCGCCTAAAACGGCCTGTAATACATCTAATGCATAAGCTTCTTTTCGGGTGGGGGCGGTTTTTAAAGCAGGGGTATTGAATCCCATTACTATCAAGGGCAATTTAGCGGGGGTAGCCACCGTCATACGACGCAGTCCAATATTTTTTAATTCCCCTGGTTGTTTTACCGGGGGCAAAACGCCTGCTTTCAAAGGACCAAAATATTTTTGGACTAGCTTAAAAGTCTCATCCGGTTTGACATCGCCCACAATAACGAGCACTGCATTATTTGGCGCATACCACGTTTGATACCATTTTTGTACATCGGTGACCTTCATTTCATTCAAATCCCACATCCAGCCAATAACCGGGTGATGATAAGGGCTTGCCACATTAGAGACGGCTAAGAAACGTTCGAAAGTTAGATTTTGAGGGTTATCATCGGTTCGTAATCGCCGTTCCTCCTTCACCACCTCAAGTTCTTTTAGAAAATCCTGATCGCGAAGGTTTAGATTACGCATCCGATCTGATTCCAACTCTAAACTAATCGGCAACTTATTGACTTCAAACAGTTGATAGTAAGCAGTGTAATCATAAGAGGTAAAGGCATTTTCCTCGCCCCCATTTTCTGCGACCGTTTTGGAGAACATTCCAGGACCATACTTTGTGGTGCCTTTAAACATCATATGTTCAAGCGCATGCGAAATACCTGTTATGCCATTGGGTTCATAGCTAGAACCTACCCGGTACCATACCTGGGTGACAACTGCGGGCACCCGGTGGTCCTCTTTGATTAATACTTTTAACCCATTAGGGAGCTGGTACTCGTTTACCGCTGAATTTGCTAGCGCCAGATTGGAACTAATGATAAAAAACAGACTACATAGTAATATATAAAGACGCATATTATTTCCGTACCCCAATTAACCGACAAAGATGCATAGAATAGCTGATTTAATGCGGTTTCCAAAGTAGAAAAGGGTTTTTACATGTTAAGTTTTCTTAAATCAAACAAAAATAAGGAGACAAAAGAAGACGGTTTTCTCGCTTCTGTCTCAAAAGGCTTAAAAAAAACCCGCGATTCCTTTTCTAGAGGCCTTGGAACCATCGTTCTGGGGAAAAAAGTAATTGATCAAGTCTTACTAGAAGAAATTGAGACGCAACTAATATTAGCTGATATCGGTGTTGACGTTACTCAAGCCATCATCACAGATTTGACCAGAAAGATTTCTCGTAAAGAACTCGCAGATGCGGAAGCACTTTATGGCGCATTAAAACAAGATCTGCTAGAAATCCTTACGCCTAAAAATCAAAAAAAGTTTTTAGAAGTGACTGTTAAACCCGCAGTAATACTTGTTATTGGGGTAAATGGCTCAGGGAAAACAACCAGTATCGGCAAGCTTGCGCATCTTTTCCAAAAACAGAATACCAAAATAATGTTAGCCGCCGGTGATACCTTTCGTGCAGCCGCCATTGAGCAGCTCCAAGTCTGGGGTCAACGTAATAACATCCCTGTTATTGCTCAACATAGCGGTGCAGACAGCGCCTCGGTAATTTATGATGCGTTACAAGCCGCCAAAGCAAGAGATTTTGATTTACTAATAGCAGATACAGCAGGTAGGTTACACACTCAAAATCATCTAATGGAAGAGCTCATTAAGATTAAACGGGTCTTAGGCAAAATTGAAACCACAGCTCCTCATGAGATTTTACTCGTTCTTGATGCTACCACTGGCCAGAATGCTTTGCGGCAAGCCGAGCAATTTAATAAGGCAATGGGCGTCACGGGCATTATCATTACCAAGCTAGATGGAACTGCAAAGGGGGGAATAGTCTTTGCCATTGCACAAAAAACCCAGCTCCCTATTCATTTTATTGGGGTGGGTGAACAAGTCGAAGATCTTATTCCATTTGATCCCAAAGAGTTTGTGGATGCACTTTTTTCATAAATTAAGCTCAGCTCAGGAGTAATTGATGATTAAGTTTGAACGCGTAAGCAAACGTTATGCAGGGGGCCATCAAGCATTAGCTGACGTTACTTTTCATCTTGAAAAAGGCGACATGGTCTTTCTAACTGGCCATTCAGGGGCCGGAAAAAGCACGCTCCTTCGCATCATTATGAAAATGGAAGATGCCTCCCAAGGCAACGTCATTATTAGCGGACAAAACCTCGCTAAAATTACCAAACAGGCCATCGCCGGCCTGCGACAAAGTATCGGAATGATTTTTCAAAATCCCTTGTTATTGCCCCATCGCACCGTCTTCGAAAATGTAGCCCTACCACTGTATGTTTCAGGAATGGGCAATCAAGAGATCAGTCATCGGGTTCGGGCTGCATTAGATAAAGTGGGCCTACTCACGAAGGAAAAATGCTCCCCCACCAGCCTTTCAGCGGGAGAACAACAACGGGTGGGAATTGCTCGGGCGGTCGTAAACCGGCCTGCTATCCTATTGGCAGATGAGCCCACGGGAAATTTAGATCCGCATCTCTCGACGGAAATCATGAAGCTTTTTGAGCAATTTAATCAAGTCGGGACGACTGTGCTTATTGCAACCCATGATCTTGGATTGATCGCTCAAATGAAATATCCAATATTAGGACTGAAAAAAGGTAACTTATCTCAAGGAGTTATCGATGCGTAAACCTGTTACGAAGCCTGTCAAAAAAAAGCCCCAGGTAAAGAAGTCGACCCCCAGTCGTGGGGACAAACGCTTACTTACCAACCATTACAAGGCTTTCACGGATGCACTTAACCAAAGCATAAGCAGCCCTCTAAGCACGTTAGTTACTTGCACGATTATTGCTATCACGCTGTTCCTAACATCCACCTTGCTCCTTACGTTGAAATCCCTGCAACAGGCTACGGATTATATCAACTCAAGCAGCCAGGTGACTATTTATCTTAAAACCAGTGCTCAAGAAAACACTATTTCAGAATGGCTAAATCAACTTAAACAAGATCCCGAAATTAAGGCAGTCACTTATATATCTGCAGCACAAGCCTTGCAGGAATTGGCGCAGCAAAAAGACTTTAGTGGTCTATTAACCAATGTAGATCAAAACCCTCTGCCCCCTGTCGTGATGTTAAAACTTAATCCAACTACTCCCTCAAAAATCCAAGACTTAAGTCAAAAACTTCGTACTATGCCATTGGTAGCTAGCATTAATTTAGATTTTGATTGGTTAAACCGTCTGTCTGCCCTAATACAGTTAGGCAACAGACTCAGCTTGGTGCTTTCCATCGTCTTCAGTATTGGGGTGCTTTTTATCATTAGCCATGCCATTCAAGGAGCTACCCAAAAAAATCGACAAGAAATGGATATTTTGGAGCTTATTGGCGCATCGACCCCTTATATAAGACGTCCCTTTTTATACCTCGGTTTTTTGTTGGGATTGGGAGCAGGCATCATTAGTCTGATATTACTGATTGTCCTTCTTATAGCCCTAAAAACGCCGCTTTTTGAATTGTTACGTTCTTATAATTTGAGTTACTCCACCCTCTTTAGTCTCTCTAAAGTTTTCTTCTTAACGCTCCTTATAAGTACCAGCCTCGGGTGGGTGGGGGCTTGGCTGGCCTTTTATAAACATGCTAAAATCTCATAATTATTTTTGTTAGCACTCTCCCGCAAAGAGTGCTAACATTATTTTCTGTTAAATTCCAAGGTGAGCTATGGGAAAAAATTTACAAAAATTACAGTTTGCTGCCCCAATAGGCAGTCTAGAAGCCTATATTCATTGGGTAAATCAAATTCCACTATTGAGTGTCGAAGAAGAAAAAGAGCTAACTCATAACCTCTATTATAACGGCGATTTAGAGGCAGCTCGTCAACTCATCTTATCGCATCTACGCTTTGTTATCCGCGTAGCCAAAGGTTACGGCGGTTATGGCCTCCCCCAGTCTGATCTTATTCAAGAAGGCAATATTGGATTAATGAAGGCGGTTAAACGTTTCAATCCTGAGGTGGGAGTACGTTTAGTGTCTTTTGCTGTCCATTGGATAAAGGCAGAGATCCATGAGTTTATCCTTAAAAACTGGAAAATTGTCAAAGTCGCCACGACTAAAGCTCAACGTAAACTTTTTTTTAATTTACGAAAAGCCTCCAAAAATTTAACCTGGTTTTCCCAAAAAGAAGTTCAGGATCTTGCGAATGATTTAAAGGTGAGCGAAAAAGATGTGCGTAAGATGGAAGCTAGGCTCCATTTACAAGACGAAACTTTTGATCCCCTGATTCAGGACGACGACAGCGAAAGGCAGTCTCCAGCACATTATTTAGAAGATCATCGCTATGACCCAGCAAGAACACTCGAGGCGGAAGATTGGTCTGAAAGTCGGGAACAAAAACTTCACCTTGTTATGGCGAACCTAGATGAAAGAAGCAAAGATATTCTCCAACAACGCTGGCTAGTGGATAAAAAAGCCACTCTTCATGAACTGGCCAGTAAGTACAACGTCTCAGCAGAACGCATCCGTCAGCTTGAGAAAAATGCGATGAATAAAATCAAAGAATCCCTTCATAACTAGTGCACTAATGCAGCGCAGCAGCATCTGATACTTGCCCGCTAAAGCAAAAACCCGGATACCGCAGCGCTCCATCTAAGCACCCTAAGTGCCCAATAAGTGTCTTGACTTGTAAGTAGTCCATGCTACTGTTAATTTGTAATAACCAGCAAGAAGGATAATCCAGTGAAGATAAACCATTTGTTAATGGCGGGTTTGTTTTCTTTTGCTTTGATTTCATCACAAGCAGCTAAAGGAACTGAGCCCACAGCGACGCCCCCTGCGGCAGCGAAGAATACTGCCAATGTCACTCCCCCGATAAATGACCTTTCTGATACTCAAGTAAAACAAATTCAAAAAGTAGTCCATGACTATCTAGTTCAAAATCCTCAAGTTTTAGTTGAAGCCTCTCAGGCATATCAAGACCAGGAATTAGCAAAAGCGAAAACAAAAACGCAACTGGCTGTCTCAAAAAATGCTAAATCTCTGTTTAATTCAGCTCACAGCCCTACCGTTGGCAATCATAACGGCGATGTTACGGTCATCGAGTTTTTAGATTATCAATGCACTCATTGTCGCGAGATGTCAACGGTGGTTGGCGGTCTGATAAAAGGCGACGGGAAAATCCGAGTAGTTATCAAAGAACTGCCCATTTTCGGCGGCTCCTCAAAATATGCAGCTCAAGCCTCCATTGCTTCAATGAAACAAGGCCCAGATAAATTTTTAGCGTTTCATAAATCCTTGTTAGAAGCAGCGCCACCTTTAACCGATCAGAAAGTAATGGAAGTAGCTAAAAATGCTGGACTAAATACCCAGCAGCTTGAAACCGATATGAAGAGTAAGATCGTCGAGGATCAAATCAATGATAACTTCAAATTAGCACAAGCTTTGGGACTTTTAGGAACACCCGCTTTTATCGTTTCAAATAGAAGTGGTAGCCATGTGGAATATGTTCCCGGGGCGGTAACTATTGAGAGCTTAAAGCAGGCCATTACCCAAGTACGTAAATAATCTAACAACGCCTTCTCTCGTTCAGCGAGAGAAGGTAACCCCGGTTCAGAGGTACGCCCATTGATACATGATGCAGATAATATAGATGTTAAAACCTTCCAAGGCATGATTTTAGCTTTACAACATTACTGGGCAAAACAAGGCTGTATTATCTTGCAGCCTTATGATATGGAAATTGGGGCGGGCACCTTTCATACCGCCACCTTCTTAAGGGCTATTGGCCCCGAACCCTGGAAAGCAGCTTATGTACAGCCCTCTCGTAGACCTACAGATGGTCGCTATGGAGATAGTCCCAATCGAACGCAACATTATTACCAATTCCAAGTGGTGCTCAAACCCTCTCCAGACAACATCCAGGACCTCTATCTAGGTTCCTTACGTTACTTAGGAATCGACCCCCTTATCAATGATATCCGCTTCGTAGAAGACAATTGGGAATCACCCACCTTAGGAGCCTGGGGGCTGGGTTGGGAAGTATGGCAAAATGGTATGGAGATTAGTCAATTTACCTACTTTCAACAAATAGGCGGGCTTGAATGTCGACCTGTCACCGGTGAAGTCACTTATGGCTTAGAGCGAATTGCTCTCTACATACAGAAGGCTGACAGTTTTTATGATTTGGTGTGGACCAAAAATTCAGAAGGCACGGTAACCTACGGTGATGTGTTTCACCAGAATGAAGTAGAAATGTCGACCTATAATTTTGAGTATGCAAATGTTGATTACTTATTCAGCCAATTTGATATTTACGAGCAAGAATCGCAAAAATTAATCGCGGCTAATCTGCCCCTTCCTGCCTACGAGTTTGTTCTTAAAGCTTCCCATACTTTTAATTTATTGGACGCAAGACGAGCCATATCAGTTACAGAAAGACAACGATTTATTCTTAGAGTAAGAAAATTGGCATTCGCCGTAGCGAAAGCCTATTATGAAACCCGAGAAAAATTGAACTTTCCACTGCTCTTAAAAAAAAACTCTAAACTAATGATGGATAAAGCCGCGGTCGTCTAAGAATTATAATGTCTTGTCCATTTAAGCGGAGGAGATGTAGCGTAAGAGGAAAATATGGATCAAACATATGATGATTTTTTAGTTGAAATAGGCACAGAGGAATTACCTCCTAAATCTTTATACTTACTCGCCTCTTGTCTCGCCGATAAAATCAGTCAGGAATTAACTGACGCATTTCTGCCTTACGAACAAATACAATTTTTTGCAACGCCCAGACGTTTGGCTGTATGGGTGCGAAATCTCAAACCAAATCAAGAGGATCGATGCCTTGAACGTGTGGGCCCGGCGGTTTCGATAGCCTATGATCCACAAGGCAATCCTACTCCTGCTGCAATCGGTTTTGCAAAATCCTGTCAGGTCACTTTGGACAAAATAGAAATAAAAAATACTCCCAAAGGAGATTGTCTTTTCTATAATCAATTACAACCTGGCGAAACAATTTTTGAATTGGCTCCTTATTTGGTAAAAAAAGCGTTACAGGAGCTTCCTATTTCCAAACCCATGTTATGGGGTAACCATTCCACTGCGTTTGTGCGTCCAGTGCATTGGCTATTAATGATGTATGGATCGCAGGTGATACCTTGTCGATTATTCGATTTAGACACCGATAATAAAACCTATGGTCATCGTTTTCATCATCCCGAACCCATTACTGTTAATGATCCAGCTCAATTTGAAGCCACTTTAAAAGAAAAAGGTTTCGTCATCGCTAACTTTGAACAGCGTAAAGAGGATATTAGAGAAAAAATCATTGCAATAGCAAAGGAAAAAGGCCGTGTCATTATAGATGAAAGCCTACTAGATGAGGTGACCGGTCTCGTAGAATGGCCAGTCCCGTTTCTAGGCCGATTTGATTCGCGCTTTCTTAAAGTACCCCAAGAAGCCTTAATATCAGCTATGAAACTGCATCAAAAATGCTTTCCTCTCGTCAATGACCAAGGATTGTTATTGCCCTATTTTATCGCCACTGCAAATATTGAAAGTAAAGAACCTGAAGAAGTAGTAACGGGTAATGAAAGAGTCATTAAGGCTCGACTATCTGATGCCGAATTTTTCTACCATTCTGATCTCAAACAAGGCATCGAAGCCAATTTAACGAAGTTAAATACGATCGTGTTCCAAAACAAACTTGGAACGTTGTACGAAAAGGCCATTCGAATTTCCAAACTTTCTGGTTTTATTGCGGAAAAAATTAACGCCGATAAGCAAAAGGCGCTACGTGCTGGGTTGCTTTGCAAGGCAGATCTTACTACCGAGATGGTAGGAGAATTCCCTGAATTGCAAGGTATAATGGGCTTTTACTATGCTTTGGAAAACAAAGAATCGGAAGAAGTCGCTACGGCAATTAAGGAGCACTATCATCCTAAATTTTCCGGAGATAGCGTCCCGACTTTACCGCTCAGCAGCGCCGTCGCCTTAGCAGATAAACTCGATACCTTAGTGGGAGTTTTTGGCATTAAACAAGCCCCGACCGGCGAGAAAGACCCCTTTGCCTTGCGCCGCGCGGCGCTGGGGGTACTTAGAATACTAATTGAAAATGAATTAGCACTCGACTTGCGTGATTTATTACAGGAAGCCGCGAAAGGATACCACAGCTTAGAAAATGCGAACGTCGTAGAAGAAACGTTGATCTTTATGTTAGAGCGTCTGCGATCATGGTATTTTGAAAAGGGTATTAGTGCGGATATTTTTGCTTCAGTCAATGCCCGTTTTCCCACCTCACCCCTCGATTTTGATGCCCGTATTAGAGCTATTCAATACTTCCAACAACTGCCAAGCGCACAAGCCTTATCCGCTGCCAATAAAAGAGTGAGTAATATTTTAAAACAGACAATTTTTCCTCCCCATACTCATTATAATTTTGCCCTGTTTGAATTAACCGCTGAAAAAAACTTAGCGACCGTTATTGAACAAGTGGCTAAAAAAGTTGAAGAATTTTGCCGTCACTATGATTATCAAGCCGCCTTGGGTCTCCTTGCAGATTTAAGAGGCCCCATAGACCATTTTTTTGATGAGGTAATGGTGATGGTCGATGACGAAAAATTACGCAATAACCGCCTGCTACTCTTAGCTAACTTACGGCAATTATTCTTGCATATTGCTGATATATCCTTGCTTCAGAACTAATTATGCCTCGATTAATTGCAGCTAAATTAATTGTAAAAGTGCTTTATGAGAAAAGATCGTTATCTCAACTACGCTCTGAAATAGCTAAATTATCGCAGAAAGAGAAGTCCTTAGTGCAGGAACTTTGTTATGGCGTAATCCGTTGGTATTTTCAACTGAACTTCATCATCAATCAATTTATAAAAAAACCTTTAAAAAGCAAAGACCGGGATATTTATGCGCTTTTGTTAGTCGGTGTATACCAAATTTTATATACCCGCATCCCAGATCATGCCGCGCTCTCGGAAACAGTAAATGCTACTAAAAAACTTAATAAAGAATGGGCGGCCAGCTTAGTTAATGCGGTACTGCGTAATGTTCTGAAACAGCAAGGCACGATTATGAGCAAGCTAGCAAAGAATGAAGAAGCTTTTTACGCTCATCCAGAATGGTTTATCACTCAAATTAAAAAAGACTGGCCAACATGGCAAACCATTTTAAAAACGAATAATGAGCATCCGCCCCTTTGTCTCCGAGTCAATAAACTAAAAATCTCTCGGGAAAATTATCTGAATTTGTTGCAGGAAAAGCAGATTGACGGAAGAGGCCTTCCTCACACCAACTCCAGTATTTTTGTTAATCAAGCTGTAGATGTAAGAGAATTGCCCGGCTTCTATGAAGGGCTGATCTCAGTGCAAGATGGTTCCGCGCAATTAGCGGCTGAATTATTAGCACCGCAAGCCAATGAGCGAATTCTAGACGCTTGCGCGGCGCCTGGTGGGAAAACTTGTCACCTGCTTGAACTTCAACCTCAACTCAAAGAATTAATTGCTCTAGATGACGATTCCCAAAGGCTTGAAAAGGTCAGAGAGAACCTGGAGCGTTTGCATTTAACAGCCACTATTATTTGCCAAGATGTTTTGGCATTAGATGAGTGGCAGAAGAATTATTTTGATCGAATTCTTCTGGATGTTCCTTGTTCGTCTACGGGGGTCATTAACCGTCACCCTGACATTAAAATTCTTAGAGAACCTTCCGATATCACAGCATTAAGTAAAACGCAGTACGCTGCCTTAAACAGCCTCTGGCCCTTATTGAAACGAGGGGGGGTGTTACTTTATGTCACCTGTTCGATTTTCCCAGAAGAAAACGAAAACGTCGCGAGCCGCTTTATTGAGGAAACTCTCGACTGTAACGAAGAAAAAATAGAGGCCGCATGGGGAGTACCAGTGTCAGTGGGTAGACAGGTACTCCCCGGTATGCAGCTAGGCATGGATGGGTTCTACTTTGCAATGTTAAAAAAAGTATAATCCTATAAGAATACGCTATTAATCTTTGATTCGTACGGCCAACACATCACATTTCGCACCATGTAATACTGCATTTGCGGTAGAGCCTAATAATAGTTGCATCCCATGACGTCCATGACTACCCACTATAATCAGATTAATACCTAGATGCTCGGCTTCTTCCAGAATAAGCGCTTTAGCAGGGCCGACTTTAATATGCTGCTTGGCTTCGGGTACTTCTAGCTTTTTACCTATCTTAATCATTAATTCCTTAGCATTTTCCAGCAACATTTCTTCGATATCTGCGCCAGCAGCCACCCCATAAGCGGCTCCGTAGCTACTCAAATGTTCTATAGCATGTAACAGGTAGATCTCGGCGTTAAATTCCTCGGCCAACATTTTAGCTTTTGCAACGGGTAGGTCATCACATTTTGTATCCAGTTCCACTGCTAATAAAATTTTACTGTACTTTTTCATAGCCTCATCCCTTGTATTTAACAATTAAAAATATATCACAAGCACATGAACAGCCATAGCTTTTGAGCAGTTAAACTTAAAATAAGGGTTGTGTGAAAACGGTTAACTTCCTGTTATTTTACTGTGCGAGAACTAGGTTGCTTTTAAAGACCCTGAAATTATACAGAGTTAAACAGTTCTATCCCCAGGCTTATCCACACTCTCATAGGCTCAGATATTCTGTTAATGTATTAATTTTACTATGTTTTTCCAGGTTACCCACATTAATAGGCCTCCTTAATAACCACAACTAAGTAATTAATTTAATTACTATTATTATTAATAATGCGTTGGGGTTTTTATTTTTTTAGTGAATTTCTAGTTGAAAAATTATTAGCTCCTGTTATCCTTGGCTGTTTGATTTCGAACTGAAGAGAATCCCCATGAAAAGAACCTTTCAACCCAGCAATTTAAGGCGTAAACGTGTCCATGGTTTTTTGGCTAGAATGGCTACTGCCAATGGTCGCAAGATATTAAAGAACAGAAGACGTAAAGGTCGCAAAGTATTAAGTGCTTAAACCGAAAAAGTTAGAGAAGGATTCTAGACTTGCAGCCGCTGAGAGCTTTCAAAAAGTATACCGTAATGGGCGAAAATTCCGCCATCATGGTATCAGTGTCTTAGTATGTCAGAATGAACTAGCTCATTCCCGGATTGGAATTAGCGTCGCCAAGAAGCAAGTGCCACGAGCAGTAGATCGTAATAGAATCAAGCGCATCGTCAGAGAAAGCTTTCGACTGAGACGAGATGATTTAACGGCCAATCTAGATATGGTGTTCTTGATTTATTCCACGCTGTTAGAGCTAAGTAATCACGAGATACAATTATGTTTGGACTTTTTGTGGACAAAACTAATAAGTTTTTACAAAAAAGTATAATTTTCGGTTTAAAAATTTATCGCTATACCCTAAGCCCCATGCTTGGGCCACGATGCCGCTTTTACCCAAGTTGTTCGCAATACGCTATCGAGGCTTTAACTAACTGTGGCCTTATCAAAGGTAGTTATTTAATCGTACGACGTTTGTTAAAGTGTCATCCTTTTCATCCGGGCGGATATGACCCGGTCATTAGTTCGCATAATTTTTGTACCACGCCACAACCGAAGTAATTAAATATGTATGATCGAAAAATTTACCTTTATTTTGCTTTAGCCATTACGGGTTTCCTACTTTGGACCGCATGGCAGAAAGATTACGCTCCAAAACCCCAAGTCGCAGCACAAGTTGCCCCTTCGGCTATTCAGCCTGTTTTAACTCCTGCAGCTCCAGGAAGTGTGACAACGGGAGAAAAAAATCCTCAAGACCGTTTTATTCAAGTGAAAACAGATGCGCTTGATATAAAAATCGATAAAGTTGGGGGAAATATTGTTTCTCTTAAATTACTAAAGTACCCCGTAGCGTATGAAACTCCGCAAATTCCAGTCAGTTTGTTAACGGATGACACGGCAAATTACTATGTTACCGAGAGTGGCTTCGATAGCAAGAATGGACTCGAAACGTCAAAGACGATGTTTGAATCACCCCAAAGTGTTTATCAGTTAGACCCAAATAAAGACGATTTAGCGGTAGACCTTACTTGGAAGGGAAATAACATCACAGTCAAGAAGACCTATGTCTTCAAAAGAGGTAAGTACGATATCAACCTTAACCATGCTCTTCAAAATAATGCAAATGAAGCGTGGCAGGGCAATCTTTTTGCACAAATTAAGCGACGTGGCCTCTCCGATGAAAACAACATCTTTGGTTTACATACTTATCGCGGAGCTGCTATTTCCAGTCCTGCAGATGTGTATGAAAAAATCAGTTACAGCAAGATGGATAAGGAAAACTTAAATAGGGTTGTTAAAAATGGCTGGCTTGCAATGCAGCAACGCTATTTTGTGAGCGCCTTAGTTCCCAACCTTGCTGAGCCGCTCCAATATTTTAGTAGTGTGTCTTCTATAGGCCCTACCGATAAACCCGCTGATAAAATCTATACCATTGGTTTTAAAACACCTGAACTTACAGTGCCGCCGCACAGTGTAAAAAACGTTGCCACAACTTTGTACTCTGGTCCAGAAATTGCCGATGTGTTGAAACAAGTAGCACCTAACTTGGATCGCGTCATTGACTACGGATGGCTCTCTATTTTTTCTGTTGCCATCTTCAAAGTAATGGAGTGGATACATCAATTTGTTAAGAATTGGGGCGTCGCCATCATTTTAGTAACGGTCATGATTAAGTTACTTTTCTACAAACTTTCAGAAACGAGTTATCGGTCCATGGCGAGGATGCGCAATTTACAACCTCGTTTATTAGCCTTGAAAGATAAATTTGGCGACGATCGACAAAAATTAAGCCAAGCGACCATGGAGCTTTACAAAAAAGAAAAAGTAAATCCTTTGGGCGGTTGCTTGCCCATGGTCATACAGATCCCAGTGTTTATAGCACTCTACTATGTGTTAATAGAAAGTGTCCAACTAAGACAAGCGCCCTTTATTTTTTGGATACATGATTTATCGGTAAAAGATCCCTTCTACGTTCTTCCCATATTGATGGGGTTGAGCTGGATGATGCAACAAAAACTGAATCCGCCTCCGCCAGATCCTGTTCAAGCAAAAATGATGATGCTGTTTCCGGTCGTATTTACGGTTTTATTTGCCACCTTCCCTGCAGGGCTAGTGCTCTACTGGATTGTAAATAACTGTTTATCTATTTTGCAGCAGTGGTACATCATGCGAAAGGTCGAAAATGAAGGCAAAAAATCGTTGCCGAAAACAAAGACAAAGACTCGAGTAAGCAGTAGTCGATAAATGAATCCTCTCTTTCAAGATACCATTGCGGCCCAGGCTACTCCGCCGGGTCGCGGTGGCATCGGAATCATCCGAATTTCAGGTCAGGCAGCTTCAGAAGTTGCACAATTAATTTTAGGTAGATTACCGAGTCCGCGTTATGCCACTTTTTGCGATTTTTTAGATCACGATGGTTCTGTCATTGATCAGGGTCTGGCGCTTTATTTTAAGTCTCCTTATTCTTTCACGGGTGAAGATGTCCTTGAGCTTCATGCCCATGGAGGAAGTGTTGTTATCGATATTTTATTACAAAGAATCTTGAAACTCGGTGTGAGAATGGCAAGGCCGGGAGAGTTTTCAGAAAGAGCTTTTTTGAATGATAAAATCGATTTGACACAAGCAGAAGCGATTGCAGACTTGATAGAAGCTTCGTCGGCTGAGGCGGCAAGAAGTGCAATCAATTCTTTGCAAGGCAAATTTTCAGAACAAATTCGTCGCTTAGTAAATGAGTTCGTGACCTTACGGGTTTATGTGGAAGCAGCGATTGATTTTCCAGAAGAGGAAATTGATTTTTTATCTGATGGAAAAATTCTAACCCAATTAAAGGGGTTAATGGCGCAACTTGAAACCATCTTAATACAAGCCAAACAAGGACGTGCTTTGAACGAGGGGATGAAGGTCGTCATAGCAGGCTATCCAAATGCCGGCAAATCAAGTCTATTAAATAATTTAAGTGGTCATGACTCTGCTATTGTCAGTGATATTCCTGGGACAACCCGTGATGTCATTCGAGAAACAATTCTCATTGATGGTCTACCCCTGCACGTCATAGATACAGCGGGGCTTAGAGAAGAAAGTGAAACCGCCGATATAATCGAGTTGGAAGGGATGAAAAGAGCGTGGCACGAAATTCCTCAAGCTGACAGAATTTTATTAGTGGTTGATGCGGTATCAACTGCACCTTCGCAATGTGCGACTCATGAACTTCTACAGCAATTCAAAGGTTTGGAGCAGCGCCTAACCCTCATCCGAAATAAAATTGATTTGACGGGTGAAGCGCCCTTAATGGCTATTCCCGATAATTCAGGATTTACTGTCATCAATGTTTCTGCAAAAACAGATGCCGGTATTGATTTACTCAAAAAGCATTTAAAAGAGTGCATGGGGTATGGGGGTGGAAACAACCTTTTTATTGCGAGAAGAAGACACTTGGAGGCATTACTCAAGGCGCAATCCCACTGTTTAAAAGCGCTTGAACAATTGGTGGAGTACAAAGCGGGCGAGTTAGTTGCACAAGAACTTAGAGAGGCGCAAAATGCTTTATCAGAAATCACCGGTGAATTTCGTAATGATGATCTGCTAGGTGAGATCTTTTCTTCTTTTTGTATAGGTAAGTAGCTGGACATTCATATGAGCAAGAATTCTTCAAATTGTTATGACGTCATTGTAGTAGGAGGAGGTCACGCCGGAACGGAAGCTGCATTAGCCGCCGCGCGCATGGGCGTTCAAACACTTTTGCTGACTCATAATATAGAAACCTTAGGCCAGATGTCGTGCAATCCTGCTATTGGTGGTATTGGTAAAGGTCACCTCGTGAAAGAAATTGATGCCCTGGGAGGGGCAATGGCCAGTGCGATTGATAAAGCAGGAATTCATTTTAGAACGTTAAATTCAAGTAAAGGTCCGGCAGTACAAGCAACCCGAGCGCAGGGCGATCGGCTTCTGTATAAACAAGCCATACGCTATAAACTTGAAAATCAGCCTAATTTGAGAATATTTCAACAAGCTGTCGATGATATTTTACTTGAAAATGATCAAGTCATAGGTGTTCAGACTCAAATTGGAATAAAGTTTTACGCAAGACAAGTCATTGTTACAGCGGGTACCTTTTTAGGTGGAAAAATCCACATAGGATTAGAAAACTATCAAGGAGGTCGCGCAGGTGATCCTCCTGCTATGACTTTAGCCCTGCGCTTACGGGATTTGTCCTTGCGTGTTAATCGTTTAAAAACGGGGACACCCCCTCGCATAGATGGCAGAACTATTGATTATTCAAAGATCCAGAAACAGCCTGGCGATTCCCCTATTCCCCATTTTTCTTTCATAGCAAGTGAGTGTTATCCTGAGCAGGTTAATTGTTATATCACTCATACTAATCTTCAGACCCATGAAATAATTTTACAAAGTTTTGATCGATCGCCCATGTATACAGGAATTATTGAGGGTATAGGGCCGCGGTATTGTCCTTCCATAGAAGATAAAGTGGTGCGATTTGCTGACAAGCAATCCCATCAAATTTTCCTAGAGCCTGAAGGACTTACGACGCATGAAGTGTATCCCAATGGCATTTCTACGAGTTTACCTTTTGATATCCAAGAAAAATTCTTACGCACCATTACAGGTCTTGAACAAGCTCATATTACTCGCCCTGGCTATGCAATTGAGTACGATTTCTTTGATCCGAGAGACCTAACCCCCTATCTTGAAACTAAAGCCATCCCAGGATTATTTTTTGCTGGGCAAATTAATGGGACGACAGGTTACGAGGAAGCAGGAGCGCAAGGACTTATTGCTGGCTTAAATGCGGCGCGAAAATCTCTCGATTTAGAATTATGGTCGCCGAGACGAGATGAGGCTTATATAGGGGTTCTAATCGACGATCTAATTACTGCCGGCACGCAAGAGCCCTATCGTATGTTTACGAGTCGCGCTGAACATCGGTTGATTCTTCGAGAGGATAATGCTGATTTACGTTTAACCGAAATTGGGCGTCACTTAGGATTAGTTGATGATCACCGCTACGACCTGTTCAACCAAAAAAGTGAAGCGATAGCAAAAGAACGCGAACGATTGCATTCTACCTGGGTTCTACCCCATTCCGAGGCAGGTCTAGAAGTGGGTAAAGCGCTTGGGAAATCCTTAGAACGGGAATATAGAATCATGGACTTACTTAAACGGCCAGAAGCGCAATATGCTACTTTAATGAATATTAAAGGACTTGGAGAGCCGGTAGCAGATAGCAAGGTCTCAGAACAAATACAAATTCAGGCAAAATATGAAGGTTATATTCAACGACAATTGGCAGAAATAGAGCGCCAGCGGCGCAATGAAGAAACCACGTTGCCCACTCGAATTGACTATGACAAGGTACAAGGATTGTCGAGCGAAGTCAGACAAAAACTCAAGGAGGTTAAACCTACATCCATTGGTCAAGCTTCTCGCATCCCGGGTGTAACTCCGGCAGCCCTTTCGTTATTGCTTATTCATCTTAAAAAAACGACCTTTTAATCCCCTGGTACTAAGTTTATGAATGAAAAGAATTCATTATTAACAGTGCTTGATGCTGGACTAAATGAATTGGGCATAAAATTATCAGACATTGATCAAGAAAGATTACTGTTTTTTATTTCCCTGCTAATCAAATGGAATAAGGTCTATAACTTAACCGCTATTGTCCAGCCTGAAGCAATTATTCAGCGTCATCTTTTGGATAGTCTCAGCATTACACCTTATATTCGGGGCAAAAAAGTTCTAGATGTTGGTTCAGGCGCAGGTTTGCCTGGAATACCTTGTGCCTTAGCCCTACCCGCCCAGGATTTTACGTTGCTTGACAGCAATGGCAAAAAAACGCGTTTTATGACCCAGGCGGTTGCAGAATTACAGATGAAAAATGTAGAGGTTATACAATCCAGAGTAGAGGATTATCACCCCAAGCAATATTTCGATACTATTTTAGTAAGAGCATTCTCCTCTATTGAGAATATTTTGTTACAAACAAGACACCTACTTTGTGCAGGCGGCGAATTACTTATTATGAAGGGTATTTATCCGAGTGCAGAGCTGCAAAATATAAACAACCATGTTAAAGTTCACAAATTACTAGTTCCTGGGCTCAACGAACAGCGACATTTAGTCTGTATTAAAGGATCTCTTGATGGGTAATGTTATAGCTGTTGCTAATCAAAAAGGGGGGGTTGGAAAGACCACCACCTGTGTCAATCTTGCAGCATCGCTTGCTGCGACCAAGCGGAAAGTTTTACTGGTTGATCTAGATCCTCAAGGCAATGCTTCCGTTGGCAGTGGAGTGCGTCCACTCGAAACATCCCCTACTATGAATGATATTTTAATAGGTGAAGCGGATGTAGCTGGGGTCAAGGTAATGGCGCCGGCGGGATACGAGGTGCTACCTTCTGATAATAGTTTGACTGTGGCTGAGGTCCGCTTGCTTAAGCAACAAAGACGTGAATTTCTGTTAAAAGAAAGCCTTAGTTCAGCAAAAAACGAGTATGACTATATCATAATAGACTGCCCTCCTTCGCTAAATATGCTGACCGTCAACGCCCTAGTCGCTTGTGATTCTGTATTGATTCCTATGCAATGTGAATATTATGCAATGGAAGGTCTTGCGGGATTACTAAGCACCATTGAACAACTGCGTTATTCAGCTAACCCAACCCTGGAATTGGAAGGGTTGCTAAGGACAATGTTCGATGGAAGAAATCGATTGGCGATTGAAGTATCAGATCAACTAGTCAGCCACTTTGGCGAAAAAGTATATCAAACAGTCATCCCACGAAATATTCGTCTGGCCGAAGCGCCCAGCCATGGCCTGCCCGTTTTATTGTATGACAATAAGTCTCAAGGAGCGGCTGCCTACCTTGCTTTGGCAGGAGAGATTGTTCGCAAACAAACTAAAACGTCGGCTATTAATCAAAGACAAGAGGTTGAGTATGACAGTTAAGAAGAGAGGATTAGGACGAGGTCTTAGTGATCTTGGATTAAATGAATTACTTAGCCGTATGTCGACAGAGGTAAAAGTTGTTGACACCCCAAGTAGCGAAGCTGATAAGCACCCTGAACTAAAAAACTTGGATCTTGACGCTATTCAGCCTGGAAAATATCAGCCTCGAAGAGATATTGATGAAAAATCTTTGCAAGAATTAGCTGAGTCAATCCAATCTCAAGGGATTATTCAGCCCATTGTAGTGCGTAAAATTGCAGCAAAACGCTATGAAATTATTGCTGGCGAAAGGCGGTGGCGTGCGGCAAAAATTGCCGGATTAAAAGAAATCCCGGTCATAGTAAGAGACATCCCTGATGAAGCTGCCATAGCAATGGCCTTGATCGAGAATATCCAAAGAGAAGATTTGAATGCAATAGAGGAAGCGATTGCCTTACAAAGATTAAGCCAAGAGTTTTCATTAACACATCAAGAGATAGCGACGATAGTGGGCAAGTCGCGAGCAACAATCAGTAATTTATTGAGGTTATTAACCCTTCCTTCTGAAATAAAGTTGATGGTGGAGAAAGGCGAGATCGAAATGGGCCATGCACGAGCACTATTGTCCCTCGATGAAGAACGCCAGCTACAAGTAGCAAAACAGATTAACTTAAAAAAATTATCCGTGCGAGAAACCGAGCTCTACATTAGACGCCTTTTAAATCTTTCTGATATCCCTATTCCTGTCGAAAAAGATGTAAATTTGGCTCGGATCGAAAAGACATTAGCTAAACATCTGGGTCTGAGAGTCACAATAAAGGCAAAGGATGAAAACAAGGGCAAGTTAATTGTGCATTATAAAAATAGTGACCAATTACATTCGATTTTGGAGCATTTTGAGGAATAAGATCGATTCGTTTTGAAAATTTAATATTTTCATAAGCTATAGCATTAAACACAGTTGTAAATCATTCTCAAAATCATATATACTCCGCCAGGTCTCATAAAAACGGCAAAGAGGTGCAGCGTTGTCTAATAACATCCTCCGATCCATCAGGGGTGTTGCTTTTAGCTACGTATACATCCAGATCATCGTGATCTTATTCGCGACAGTCTTAATATATTTTATGGGCAGCGGTAATACAGCCTTTTCATTTTTTTGGGGAGGAATAATTTGTATACTACCGAATGCGTACTTTGCACATAAACTATTTGCAAAAACAGGCGCACAAGCAACGCGCCAGATTATTACTTCATTTTATATAAGTGAAGTTGTGAAATTTATAATTACAATTGTACTATTCGTCATAGCATTTAAATATTTTAATATGAATAAATTAGCCATTTTTATTGGCTATATCGTTGCACAATTTACTTTTTGGTTTACAGCATTATTCAGACATCGAACGGTTAATAAAATATGAACGTGGAAAGTCCGGCAACTGCATCGCAATATATTCAGCATCATTTAACAAATTTGCAATTTAATCTAAAGACAATGTCGTTAGGTGATGGTGGCTTTTGGACATTAAATCTCGATACATTATTCGTTTCGATGTTGCTCGGTTCTATTTTTATCATTTTCTTTAGAACAGTAGCTAAGCGAGCCACCTCTGGCGCTCCTGGAAAGGTCCAAAATTTTGTTGAAGTTGTGCTGGATTTCGTAAACACTCAGGTCAAAGATTGTTTTCATGGCAGAAGCGCTCTTATCGCTCCTCTCGCCCTCACCATATTTGTGTGGGTATTTTTGATGAATGCGATGGATTTGTTGCCAGTCGATTTGTTGCCACGCGCCACCTCAATGGTAGGCGTACCTTATTTGAGGGCTGTACCAACCACAGATCTTGGTGCAACATTTGCGATGTCCATCTCTGTGTTTTTATTACTTATTTATTATAGCTTTAAAATTAAAGGCGCTCGTGGTGTATTTAATGAGTATTTCATGCGCCCCTTCGGGCCCTATCCTTTCCCATGGAATATATTGGTAATGCCTTTTAACTTTTTCCTGAGATGCGTGGAAGAATTAGCGAAACCAATTTCACTTTCATTGCGGCTTTTTGGAAATATGTATGCAGGAGAATTAATTTTTATTTTGATTGCGCTGTTACCTGCATGGATACAATGGACTCTTGGAGGCCCTTGGGCATTATTTCATATTTTAATCATTACATTACAAGCGTTTATCTTCATGATGCTAACGATTGTGTATTTAAGTTTGGCTCACGAAGATCATTAATATTAACAAAATTGAGGAGATACAATGGAAACATTGAAATATATAGCTGAAATTCAAAGTTTAACTGCGGTGGCGGTGGGATTACTCATCGGATTAGGCGCGTTAGGCACTGCAATTGGTTTTGGAATATTAGGCGGAAAGTTTCTGGAAGGGTCGGCTAGACAACCTGAGATGATTCCACAACTACAAGTAAAAATGTTTATTGTAGCGGGATTACTGGATGCGGTTACGATGATCGGTGTGGGTATCGCTTTATGGTTTACTGTGGATAGTCCATTTGTTGCTGCACTGCTTGAGCAAGTAGGCAAAGTCGCTCAATAATCTACTAGAGGTCAGAGACGTGAATATAAATCTTACTTTATTGGGCCAAATGATTACTTTCATGATTTTGGTCGGCGTGACAATGAAGTATATTTGGCCACCTATGATGAAGGCGCTCGAGGATCGGCGTAAGCAAATAGCCGATGGTTTAGAGGCAGCAGAACGGGGTCATCATGAGCTTGAGCTTGCAAGACATAAAGCAACCGAAAGTCTGCGTGATGCCAAGCTCGAAGCCGCTAAATTAATCGATCAAGCGGCTCAGCGTGCTACTCGTATGATTGAAGATGCAAAAGGAAAGGCAAGAGAAGAAGGGGAGCGTCTAGTGATGCTCGCCAAAGATCAAATTGCTCAAGAAATGCAGACTGCAAAACATGATTTGTTACAACAAGTGGCGACGCTGGCTATTGCGAGTGCAGAAAAAATTCTAGAAAAAAAAATTGATGAGTCAGCCAATAACGCTTTGGTTGACCAGTTGATTGATGAGATTTAACTATGTCTGAAATCACGACCGTTGCGAGACCTTATGCGAAAGCCATTTTTGAATCAGCTTGTGAAAAGCACTCGCTTAAAGAATGGTCAGATACGCTAAAAAGATTAGCCTTCATTGCAAGTAGTAAAGAAATGCAACCTGTTTTAACGAGCCCGCTCGTGCCAAAAGAAGAGCTGGCTAGCATTTTTATTGATCTTGGTGGCGAATCAATAAATGAGGACTCAAAAAACCTCATCAACTTACTTGCCGAAGGGAAGCGATTAAATTTACTGCCCGCTATTGCCAAACTATTTGAAGACTGCGTGGCTGACCTTGAGAAACGAATTGAAGTGAAAGTGGTAAGCGCGTATTCCATCGACCCGCCCAGGTTGCAACGCTTAAAACAAGCCTTGGAAAATTATTTAAATCGCCAGGTTGCAATACGGTTTGTAGTAGACAACACGCTTATTGGCGGTGCAATTATATATGCTGGTGATGAAGTGATCGATGGCTCACTTCGCAGCAAGCTAAATAGACTTTTTGAAAGATTGAGTTGTTAGGGGGATATAACCGAGATGCAAACAAAGATGCAATTAAACCCATCCGAAATTAGTGAGCTCATAAAAAAGCGAATCGAAAGCGCAAAGTTGAGCCCAGAAATTTCTCGACAAGGGACTATCGTTAGATTGAAAGACGGTATCGCACAGATTCATGGTCTTTATGAGGCAATGAACGGAGAAATGTTGGAATTTGAAGGTGGCACTGCGGGAATGGCTTTAAATCTGGAGCAGGATTCAGTAGGCGCTGTTGTGCTTGGACCTTACGAGCATCTTGCAGAAGGTCAAATCGTCAAATGCACAGGTCGAATTTTGGAAGTTCCGGTGGGCGAAGCATTGCTCGGTAGAGTAGTAAATGCTTTAGGTGCCCCGATTGATGGCAAAGGGCCAATTGATACACCTTATCTTTCTCCTATAGAGAAAGTGGCTCCTGGTGTAATTTCTCGACAATCCGTAGATCAACCCCTCCAAACCGGATTATTAGGTATTGATTCATTAGTACCCATAGGACGAGGCCAGCGAGAATTGATCATCGGTGACCGTCAAACAGGTAAAACTGCGATTGCAATTGACTCCATCATAAACCAAAAAAATACGGGTGTTATCTGTATATATGTGGCGATCGGTCAGAAGGCATCTTCAGTTGCAACCGTAGTTAGAAAATTAGAAGAGCATGGCGCGATGGATCATACCATTGTGGTTGCTGCGACAGCTGCAGAGTCAGCATCGCTCCAGTTTATTGCTCCTTATTCTGGCTGCACTATGGGTGAATACTTCCGGGATAGTGGCCGAGATGCACTGATTATCTATGATGATTTAACCAAACAAGCTTGGGCTTATCGTCAAATATCTCTTTTATTAAGAAGACCGCCAGGCCGCGAAGCGTATCCTGGGGATGTCTTTTATTTACATTCAAGATTATTAGAGCGTGCCGCACGGGTAAGTGCAAAATACGTGGAAAAAATGACCGACGGTCGCGTGAAAGGTAAAACAGGTTCATTGACTGCATTACCCATTATCGAAACTCAAGCGGGCGACGTTTCTGCTTTCGTTCCTACTAATGTAATCTCTATTACAGACGGGCAAATTTATCTCGACACAGATTTGTTTAACTCGGGTATCAGGCCTGCTGTTAACGCAGGGTTATCAGTCTCTCGGGTGGGTGGTGCTGCGCAAACCAAGATAGTTAAAAAATTTGGTGGTGGCCTTCGATTAGCTCAAGCGCAATACCGTGAGTTAGAAGCCTTTGCACAATTTGCGTCCGATTTAGATGAAACTACTCGAAAACAATTAGAGCGTGGGCAACGTAGTACTGAAATTTTAAAACAAAAACAATATTCTCCTCTTAGTGTTGCTGACATGGCTATCACCTTATTTACCGCCGATCAAGGATACCTTGACGACGTTGAACTTAAAAAGGTGGTTAGTTTCGAGGAAGAGCTGCGACGTTTTATGAATGATAAGTACGCTGATTTATTGCAAACCATTAATGAGAATCCTGTTTATAATGACGAAATTGGTAAACAGCTTCATGAAGCAGTTAAAGAATTTAAGAAAACACAATCGTGGTAGTTAATAATGGCCATCGGTAGAGAAATTAAGACCAAAATCAAAAGCATAGAAAAGACGAAGAAAATTACGAGCGCGATGCAATTGGTTGCTGTGAGTAAAATGCGTCGAGCTCAAGAGCATATGCTGCGCACACGTCCTTATGCTAAGGCTATATTAAGGGTGATTGAACACATCGCTCGTAGCCATAGTGAATATCGACATCCCTACCTGACTCCTCGTGAAAGTATTAAAAAGGTGGGGTACATAATTATCTCAACTGATCGTGGACTTTGTGGTGGCTTAAATATTAATTTATTTAGAACGGCGCTAGCGGATATGCAAGCTTGGAACAACAAAAATGTTGAGTCAGAGCTGTGTGTTATTGGTCAAAAAGGCGAACATTTCTTCAAGCGTATTGGAGCTAACATCGTCGCAGAAGCAGATCATCTAGGGGATAGACCCACTATTAATGATTTAATCGGTGTTATTAAAACAATGCTCGATAAATATAATGAGGGCACCTTGGACGCCCTCTACTTAATCTCTAATGAATTTGTTAATACCATGACCCAAAAACCTGAAATCAAACGCTTACTTCCGGTGGTAGTGCCTTCGCAGAATACCCCAGAATACTGGGATTATATCTATGAGCCGGATGCGCGAGAAATTTTAGATGTGCTTTTGGTGCGTTATATAGAATTACAGGTTTACCAGGCAACAATAGAAAATATAGCCAGTGAACAATCCGCAAGAATGGTGGCAATGAAAAATGCCACAGAGAATGCAGGTGAAATTATTAAAGACCTGCAATTAATTTATAATAAGGCTCGCCAAGCTGCTATCACGCAAGAAATCGCTGAAATTGTAGCTGGTGCAGACGCTGTTTAGTACTTTGTAGAGAGGATTAAGAATTCATGACTAACACGGGTAAAATTGTTGAAGTTATTGGCGCAGTAGTGGACGTCAAGTTTCCTAGCGGTCACGTACCTAAAATTTATGATGCTTTGAAAGTTGTGGAAACAAACTTAGTGCTAGAAGCACAACAGCAATTAGGCGATGGAATTGTTCGTACTATTGCTATGGGCTCATCTGATGGACTAAAGCGAGGTTTAGCGGTAGTGAACACGGGTGATCCTATTATGGTGCCAGTGGGTAAAGATACCCTGGGTCGCATCATGGATGTACTCGGTAACCCTATTGATGAAGAAGGCGAAATTAAAGCCAACCGAATTCTACCAATCCATCGCGCTCCGCCTAAATTTACCGATCAAGCGATGAGCACCGAATTATTAGAAACCGGAATTAAAGTGATCGATTTACTGTGTCCTTTTGCTAAAGGCGGTAAAGTCGGACTGTTCGGGGGTGCGGGTGTAGGTAAGACAGTTAACATGATGGAGCTTATCCGAAATATTGCGATTGAACACAGTGGCTATTCCGTTTTCGCAGGAGTAGGTGAAAGAACACGTGAAGGAAACGATTTCTATCATGAAATGAAAGATTCAAACGTACTAGATAAGGTATCTCTCGTATATGGACAGATGAATGAACCACCCGGAAATCGATTGCGAGTGGCTTTAACGGGTTTGACGATCGCTGAAGCTTTCCGTGATGAAGGTCGCGATGTTTTATTATTCATCGATAATATTTATCGTTATACCTTAGCGGGAACCGAGGTTTCAGCATTATTAGGTCGTATGCCTTCTGCAGTAGGGTATCAACCCACCTTAGCAGAAGAAATGGGAATGCTTCAAGAGCGAATTACTTCTACCAAAACAGGATCAATTACGTCTATTCAGGCCGTATACGTACCTGCGGATGATTTAACAGATCCTTCACCAGCAACAACGTTTGCCCATTTAGACGCAACGGTTGTACTCTCGCGCCAAATCGCGGAATTAGGTATTTACCCAGCAATTGATCCTTTAGATTCTACAAGTCGTCAACTTGATCCATTAGTCATTGGACAAGAACATTATGATGTCGCCAGAGCGGTTCAAGGAACCTTACAGCGTTACAAAGAATTAAAAGATATTATCGCAATTTTAGGGATGGACGAGTTATCGGAAGAAGATAAAACATCCGTTCGTCGTGCAAGACGTATTCAGCGTTTCTTATCTCAGCCATTCTTCGTGGCTGAAGTCTTTACAGGTCAACCTGGAAAATATGTATCGGTTCAAGATACCATTCGAGGCTTCAGAGCGATTCTTAGCGGTGAATATGATCATCTTCCAGAGCAGGCATTTTATATGGTTGGCACCATTGATGAAGCCGTGGAACGTGCTAAGTCATTATAAATAAAGGTGTAAAAATGGCGATGAGCGTACATTTAGATATTGTAAGCGCAGAAGGTGAAATTTTTTCGGGGCGAGCTGAAATGGTAGCCGTCTCAGGCAGTCAGGGGGAACTTGGTATCATGCCCGGTCATACTCCCCTGTTAACAACCTTAAAGCCTGGCTTAATAAGAGTCACCTTGCAAGGCGGTAAGCAAGAAGTCTTTTATATTTCGGGTGGGACCGTTGAAGTGCAGCCTGATATTGTCACGGTATTGGCTGACACTGCAGTTCGAGCTGAAGACTTAGATGAAATAGCCGCGATGGAAGCGCGCCAGCGTGCAGAGAAAACCGCCTCAAGTCGCAAATCAAATATTGAATATTCCCAAACATTAAGTGAGCTCGCAGATGCAGCGGCAAGACTTCGCGCTATCAAACACGTGAAACAAATTCGTAAGAAATTCGGTCGAGGCGAATGACCTTAAGTGTGGTTATTCTGGCCGCAGGCTATGGCAAACGAATGTATTCGAAATTGCCTAAAGTACTTCATCAGCTCGCAGGTCAGCCCCTTCTTCTCCATGTAATTAAAACAGCGCAGACGCTCAATCCAGATGCCATCTATGTAGTATATGGTAACGGCGGAAGTCGCGTCAGAGAAACATTAGGGGATTTGCCCGTTAATTGGGTAAATCAAGCCAACCCTAAAGGCACGGGCCATGCAGTTCTGCAAGCCTTGCCCCATATTCCCGATGATCACCAAGTTTTAATTCTTTATGGTGATGTGCCGCTTATTAAAACGGCTACTTTAAAACAGTTGTTGGCCGACAATGAGCAGCAGTTTGCACTTTTAGTAGCGACATTCGATGATCCTACCGGATTTGGACGGATCATTAGAAATCCTGATAACGAGATTGTGGCGATTATCGAGCATAGAGACGCTACACCCGACCAGTTATTGATTCAGGAAGTGAATACTGGAATTTTAACAGGTCCCGCTGCTGCCTTTAAAAGATGGTTGCCCCAACTCAAAGATCACAATGCGCAATCTGAATATTATTTAACTGATATCATCTCCCTTGTCGCTGAAAATGACCATAAAATCGCTGGTCTTTTAGCTCCCTCTCTCGAGGAAGTGGCGGGTGTTAATGACCGAAAAGAATTAATGCGGTTAGAGCGCTATTATCAGAGCCAAAAAGCGCTGGAGTTGCTAGAACAAGGTGTAACTATCATTGATCCTTCACGTTTTGATTGTAGAGGCACACTAAATATTGCTAACGATGTAACCTTAGACATCAATGTGATCTTGAGCGGAGAAGTAGCTATTGACGAAGGTAGCTATATAGGACCGAATACCCTATTGAATAATGTAAAAATAGGCAAAAATGTAATCATAAAATCGAATTGTGTCATTGAGGATGCCGTTATAGAGGATGGCTGTCAAATTGGCCCCTTTGCGCGAATACGACCTCACACGCAACTGGGCAAAGAAGTTCACATCGGAAATTTTGTGGAGCTGAAAAATACGAAAATTGATGACTTTAGCAAGGTGAATCACCTTACCTACCTGGGGGATTCAACCTTAGGTAAGAGAGTAAATGTGGGAGCAGGCACAATTACCTGTAATTATGATGGCATCAATAAGTTTGAGACTCTCATTAAAGATGGTGCCTTTATTGGTTCTGGCACGGAACTGGTGGCGCCCATTACTATAGGTGAAAATGCCTATATCGGCGCAGGCTCAACGATTACTCGAGACGCCCCTGACGCTCAATTGACTCTAAGTAGAGCTAAACAAACCACTATTAATGGCTGGTCCAAGAAGAAAGGCGAATCCTTAGACTAATTGGAACACTCGACTTCGTCAAAACCTTTGCAAAAAGGTTGGCTGCAAATCGTTTGAGTACCGATGATAAAAGTGGGGGTACAGCGATTACTATCTATTTTACAATTCACCGATTGTTTGAAACCCATCGACCGGCAAAATGAATCAGCAGCGGGTTTGCCACATTCTTTATTTAATTTTAAACAGCAATCGACCCGTAAATTGCCCATTTTAGGCTTGCGATAGATTTTAGTGACTTTGCGTCGCACCGTTTTAACGACGGGTACTGTGGGAGAGGGTTGATCACTAAAGGTTTGATTAAAAACAGTTTGCGCCACGTCTTCTTTGTGTCTGGCAGCAGAGAGGGATAGAGCAATCGCTTCTTGTAAAATGGCTTGGTTGCGAGCTAACGGTGGGTATTGACCCGTTATTGTTTCAAAAGGAGGGTATAAGCCGGTTCTTTCATTATAAACGCCCCCCAAATTAGTGTACTGAGTATTATTTTGATAAGCCTCTAGAGAGCATTGTGCTTTAGTAAGCCAGGGGTCGTCATCACATCGTAATTCTGCAACAACTGTTTGTTTACTGGAAGAAAAGGTAGTTGTTTCCTTGCCCCAATTTTGGTCACCGTCCCATTCAGCCACCACATCCGCCCATAAGTTTTGATAAATCCACCGGGTACCCACGGGGATTTTAATCGAACAAATGCCGCTGAAATAATAATAATGTTTTTTGCTCAGCGAAACCCCTTCAGCCCCTTTAAGCTTAAGTTTGCAAATATATGGGGGGCTTAAGTCGGTGATATAGCCATGAAAAACGGACGTAGCAGAAGCGGAATAATTGTATGCTAAGCAAATAATAAATAATAATCCGCGTAAATAAAGTTGCATGCATTATCCCTTGGGTAATTGATTTCCTAAGATAGTATACCTTTGCAACGAAGCCCCTGTCATCCTAGGGTAGAGGTAAATGGCTTTAGGTTAGCGTTTTTGATGAGAATGTCAGATAGAGATTGGATATGTAGATCAGTTGTATTTAAAGCAGAAATGTAATTGTAAATGAGCCCGCCTGCTTGATGAAAAATCTTTTTATTTGTTATTGCCATTTCCTCTAATGTTTCTAAACAATCGACCGCAAATCCGGGACAAATTACATCAATATGTTTATATCCTTCCTTCGGTAGATCTTGTAGCACCTTATTACAGTAAGGTTGTAACCACTCTTCACGACCAAAGCGAGATTGAAAGACCACACCCCATTTTTTTTCCTCTAAATTTAATTTTGAAGCAACTTGGGCTGCGGTATCTAAACATTGATCAAAATAGGGGTCACCTTTGGCAATGAGTTTTTTAGGAATCCCATGAAACGAAAATAGCAATTTTTGTCCGGGTATTTGTTTTTGCCAATGATTATGAATGGTATGAGCCAACGCAGAAATATAACTGGGCTCATATGCATAATTTTCAATAAAATGTAATGTCGGTTCCCATTTAAGTTGTTGCAATTGCTTTTTAATGGCGTGGACCGTAGAAGCAGTCGTAGTGGTTGAATATTGTGGGTAAAGTGGGAATCCAATAATCTGAGTTACCCCCTGTTCACGAAGATTTATCAATGCTTGTTTAATCGAAGGTTCGCCATAACGCATACCCAGCGCATATTTGAATGTATAGCCACGACTTGTCATAGCGCCACGTAGTTTTCTGACCAATTCCGAGCTAAAAACTAATAATGGCGAGCCAGATTTAGTCCAAATTTTTTGGTAAAGTTTTGCCGATTTTTTAGGCCGCGTGCGAAGAATGATCCCATTTAGGATTAACCACCACAAAGGTCTTGGAATTTGAACAATGAATGGATCCCACAAAAATTCTTTTAAATATTTTTTTACTGCAGAGGGGGTCGGTTGGTCAGGGGTGCCTAAATTGGTGATCAACACACCTATTTTGGGGGGATTGGTATTACTCATACATTATCTTTGCCATTGTGTTACGGGAGCCGTTCTCGTATTTAATCATTGGTAAATATGTCTTAACGCTGTAGTAATATCTGAATACGTAAATTTAAACCCGTGAGATAATAATACCTGAGGATCCACACATTGACCATTCAGTAGTAATTCCTCACCCATCTGACCTAATAGTGTTTTAATCAAAAAAGCAGGCGTTTTTAAAATAGCGGGTCGATGTAAAATGCTGGCAAATGCGTTGGCAAATTGTTTTTGCGATATACAGCCAGGAGCAGCAAAGTTTACTGGCCCTTGAATAGTGGGTTGGGTGATAAGAAAATTAATTGCTGCGATGAGATCGTCAAGTTCAATCCAAGCGAGCGGTTGATCTCCGGTGCCAATTGGACCGCCTAAACCTAAAGAAAACGGCAGCTTGAGTTTACCAAGCAGACCTTTTTTATCGAGCACCAATGAAAACCGCATATTCACTACTCTAACACCTGCATTGCTAGCTGGAAGAGTGGCCTCTTCCCATTGCTGCGCAACTTGATGTAAAAAATCTGTATTGTGAGTAAAACGATCAGCAGCTTCTTCAGTTAAGGGTTGGGCCACCTTGTTGTGTTGTCCATAAATTCCTACCGCGCTTGCATTGAACAGGGGCGGTGATTGCTCGCCGAGTTTAGCGCAGCTCTCTGCCACTGTGTGGGTAGTGTGTACACGACTTTCAATAATTGCTTGTTTCCTTTCCTTACTCCAGCGTTTTTCACCAATATTTGTGCCGGCCAGATTGATGATGAGATCCGCGTTATGGAGTAAGGATAGACTCTCTTGATTAAACCTATCCCAGGTCAGGGCAACGACTTGATTGCGGTAGATGTCTTTAATTTTCTGTATGTTTCTTCCTAAAACTATAATCTCATTGCCACTCGCTAAAAAATAGCGAGCTAATGATTGACCAATAAACCCTGTGCCCCCTGCTATAATTATTTTCATCTTTTGCCTCGTTTAATGGTAACCGCTTCCGGCATGCACCTTCCCTCTAAATACGGTATAGGCGTAGATACTATAGGTGATTAATAAAGGTAACAGAATAATAGCCCCCACTAATTGGAATAAGAGCGTTTTAGGATTGGCAGCCGCTTCCCATAATGTTAGCTGCCGAGGCACTATATATGGCCATGTGCTTATTCCTAAGCCGATATAACCAAATATAAATAGCAACACGCTCAAAATGAAGGGCAATCCCTCCTTTTTACCCGTTGGATGTTTGAGACAATATGCCGCATATAAAGTGGTCATAATTGTTGCAGCGGGAAGAGGCAGTAAGTAGAAAAAATTAGGCAATGAGAACCAGCGAATTTTAATGTCTGGGTGAATGAAAGGCGTCCATATACTGACGATAAACATAAAAACCGCAACGCAAAAAAGTAAAATTTTGGCGGCTTGATACATGGTTTTTTGTAAATTGTTTTCTGTCTTCATAATGAGCCAGGTTGACCCTAGCAATGCATAGCCAAAAACAACGGCGATTCCAGTCGCCATACTAAAAGGGGTTAACCAACCATAAGCTTCGGCTGAGCCTGGAATTAAAAAATAGCCTTGGATAAAAGTGCCTAGTATGAGTCCCTGACAAAAAGCGGCCATGGTGGATCCACCTGCAAAGGCTAAATCCCACAAAAAAAGACTTTTATGGGCTTTAATTCTGAACTCAAAAGCAACGCCGCGAAAAACCAGAGAGCCTAGCATGACCATAATAGGCATATATAATGCAGGCAACAAAGTGCTATAAGCTAAGGGAAAAGCCCCGTACAATGTTGCGCCCCCGAATACTAGCCACGTTTCATTACCGTCCCAGACAGGCGCGATGGTATCCATCATAATACTGCGATACTCATGATCCTGGACCCAGGGAAATAAAATTCCAATGCCAAGATCAAACCCATCTAAAATAACATAGACGATGACGCCAAACGCAATTAGACCTGCCCAAATTAGGGGCAGCATATTATTCATTATCATCTAAAACCTCATCGTTAGGTTGAGGCATGTAACCTAATGTTAATGTGGGGATCTCTAAATGCTCCGGTCCTTTCCGAATGGTTTTGAATAAATAATAGAGATAAAAGCTAAAAACAAAACCATAGCCCACAATGAAAAGCATTAAGGAAATAAGAACATGTTCCATGGGGATGTTTGAGGCTGCATTCGCAGTGCGCATTAATCCATAAACGATCCAGGGTTGCCGTCCCGATTCTGCGGTAATCCACCCAGCAATTGCTGCAATAAAACCTAAAGGGCTAATCCAGATACAGAGACGTAGAAACCAGTTCTTGGTAAAAAGTGCTTTACGGTAGAGCAAAATTGCGCCCATCCAGGCAGTCAGGATAAAAAGCATCCCTATGGCTACCATAATACGAAAACCGAAAAACGTGGGGGCCACTACGGGTTGGTCAGCTTTAGGCACTGAATTTAGCCCAATGAGTGTACCCTGAAATGAATGTGTATTAATTAAGCTCGCACCATAAGGAATTTTCACTTCAAAAAGATTTTTGCCTTGAGTCGACGATGGAATTGCAAACACAACAAAGGGGGCGCCTTGCATCGTATTCCAGTTAGCTTCGATGGCTGCGGTTTTTAGAGGTTGATAATGGTAGATGTTGAGGCCCATAAGATCACCCACAAACAGCTGTAAGGGCCCTACGATTGCCGCCAGACAAATCGCTATGGCCAGGCAGGGTTTTGCTAAATCGATAGCGCGTTTTTTTAGAATATACCAACTGGATATGCCGGTAATGACAAAACAGGTTGTTAAGAGTGCAGCGAGTATCATATGAATAAAACGAGGGATGAAAGAAGGATTGAAAATAACTTCAGACCACGCTTTTACTATGAACTTATTGCCTATCAAATAATATCCCGTGGGAGTCTGCATCCAAGAGTTTGCTGATAAAATCCAGAACGCAGAGATAATGGTGCCGATTGTCACGAGCAAAGTAGCGGAATAATGAATTTTAGGATTTACCTTTTTCCAGCCAAACAACATGATGCCGAGAAATCCTGCCTCCAAGAAGAAAGCGCTCATGACTTCATAGGCAAAAAGTGGCCCTAACACTTCACCTACTGCATTAGTGAAGCCATTGAAATTAGTTCCTAACTCATAGGAGAGTACAACACCAGAGACCACGCCCATGCCAAAGGTAAGTGCGAAAATTTTTGTCCAGAATTTACAGATTTGGAGATATTTAGGATTTTGAGTTTTTAGCCAAATACCTTCAAATATACAAATGAAAATAGCTAAACCAATGTTCAGGGTGGGGAACAAAATATGAAATCCAATCGTAAAGCCAAATTGGATGCGAGATAAAATTAACGTTGTAAACACGCTGATTTTCTCCTAAAAAAACAGGTTTTATTAAACCATGATCGAGAATAAATGTATAATATCTAAATCATTTTTTTAAAATATATTTAAATTCACCTTACTTAATAATTAGACAAACTATGAGAAACTCCATTACCCGAGAATTTAAGGGTATTTTTCATCTGGCCCTCCCTTTAATTTTTAATTTACTAGCATACATGGCAATGCAGGTTATTAGCACCGTTATGCTCGGAAGGTTAGGCCCTCAAGCATTAGCCGCAGCTGCAGTGGGTAACGTTATTTATATTATTATCTTGGTGGGATGTATGGGTGTTCTTACTGCTGTAGGAACATTAGCCGCAGAGGCATTTGGTAAAAAAGATCAGATGAAAGTACAAACGATTAGTCAGCAAGGAATTTGGCTTGCCATATTTTTAAGTATTCCTGCTCTGTTAGTCGTTTGGAACGCGCATCATATATTATTAGCTATCCACCAGCCGGTGGAAGTCGTTCGGGGGGCAAAAAGTCTCTTGCACGGACTTTTTTGGGGGTTCCTACCCGAATTATGTTTTATTGGTTTGAGAGAATTTTCCACCGCCATTTCAAGACCTAAAATTGTTATGTTTATCTCTGTTGGAACCATCCCCGTAAATATAATGTTAAATTATTGGTTCATTTATGGTGGATTAGGTTTACCGGCTATGAAAATATTCGGAGTAGGGTTGGCTACTTCAATTGTTTGTTGGCTATCCTTCCTTGTATTAGCGCTCTATCTTTCGCTGCATCGCAATATTTATCATTATAAAATTTTGCAATTTACACTTCCACATTGGAATACGCTAAAACGTATTGTCAAATTAGGGCTTCCCGTTGGAACGAGTTTTGTGGTTGAAGAACTCTTATTTGTGATTGTCGCATTACTTATTGGTTACTTTGGTGTCGTTGCACTTGCAGCGCACCAAATAGCCATTCAATGCATGTACCTATTTGTAATGATACCTATTGGGATCGCACAAGCGGTAGCCGTAAAGGTGAGCCAGGCTCGAGCAGATCCAACAAGGGTGTCTGCCTTTCGCGTCGCTTACATTGCTATCGGCTCTGGCCTAGGTTTAGCATTTATAACCGCTTGCCTATTTTGGTTTTTTCCAAAATTTTTCGTTCATTTTTTTCTAAATGTGCACATAGCTCAAAATCAACCTGTGCTTCAGCTGGCTGTAAAACTACTGGCCATTACAGCCATATTCCATATTATTGATGCGGGGCAATTAATAACAAATGGTGCGCTGCGTGGATTTCAAGATACATTAGTGCCGATGTTTTTAGGGTTAATTTCATTTTGGTTGATGGGAATAGGAAGTGGATATGTGTTTGGTTTCATTTATCACTATGGGGCGGTGGGATTATGGTGGGGTTTGGCGCTAGGTATTGCAAGCTCCGCAATCTTGCTACAACTGCGTCTGCAAACACATAAATAAACTGAAGTGATTGCATTCCTTGATGTAGCGAAGCGAAATCAAGGAATGCAATCGCCTTGTGAAAGATTTCAGAACCAATAACGCAGCGCTAATCCGACTGCTGTAGAGCCGGTATTGTTTGCATGGTAAAGACCGAATGCCCCTGAGCGATGATGAATACGAGCAATGATCTCCCATTCTGGATGACTAGGAAGACCAAAGGCCAGATCGAGTAATAAAAAATTTAATAACTTTTTTGCCTCTTCTGAATTTTTTTCTTCCGAGTAAGGTACCTTGGTGACATAGGATATCCCCTCCCCTACAGAAATGGTGGTTTTAAATTTGTGTCGCCAGGGAAAATGATACCAATTGAAAGCAATGTAAGGATTAAACTCTAAGATATCGCCATAGGTATCCTGCAGAACAGTAAAATTACCTCTGAAATCTACCGAGCTCATGATGGGTTGAAGAAAGCGTCGGACTGGATTGCAAGGATTTAACTCCTTGCCTATTTCTAATGAGTAAAGCGTATCTTTGTTTAAGGAATAATTGAATGCGATTACTTCACCTAAATTATCGTTAGTCATTTTTCCGTAATAGATTAATGCAAACCATTGGGGATAATAGGCTGTGGGAAAAGCGGTTGTGCTATTGCACAAATCAGCGTAGGAATTAGTTCCCATTAATAATAATATAAGAACATATAAGCGTTTCAAGTAGTATTCCCTCATCGTTGGGACGAAAAAACTGTAATATAACTGTAACTATTCAGCACTATTTGATATTTGGCAAGAACATCTAGAGGCATACAATTGTTAATAACATCTAAAGAGAAATATAAGTGACGTTATCTCAAAAGCCAGTCGTTTTGATTGATGGTTCATCCTATCTTTATCGGGCATTTCACGCCTTACCCCCATTAGCAAATACTAAGGGAGAACCTACAGGCGCTATTTATGGGGTGATAAGTATGATCAAAAAACTTATCAATGATTATGAGCCTGATTACATGGCGGTCATATTTGACCCGAAAGGCAAAACACAGCGGGATGCCATTTATAGTGAATATAAAGCGCACCGCCCTCCTATGCCAACCGATTTATCCATGCAAGTGGGACATATTTTTGAAATTATTAAGGCAATGGGTTTGCCCATTATCATCGAGGATGGAATTGAAGCAGATGATGTGATTGGTACTTTAGCGAACCAGGCAACCGAGTTAGGCATGTCAACGCTCATTTCTACGGGTGACAAAGACATGGCGCAGCTAGTGAGCCCTACTGTGACCCTAATTAATACAATGAATGGCATAATTTTTGACCGTGAAGGCGTGATCAAAAAATTTGGTATTCCTCCAGAACAGATCGTCGACTACCTCTCTTTAATAGGGGATAAAGTAGACAATGTCCCTGGTATACCAAATGTAGGTCCAAAAACCGCAGTTAAATGGCTAGCTGAGTATGGATCCCTTGAAGGTGTCATAGCGCACGCCGGAGAAATAAAAGGTAAGGTCGGAGAAAATTTACGAGAACATTTGCCTATCCTTTCACTCTCAAAAAAACTGGTCACCATTTTCACAGATATAAACTTAGCCGAAAAAATACCCGATCTCACTAAACAAGAACCGGATAAAGCATTACTCCTTGCTCTTTATAAACATTTAGAATTCAAAACATGGTTGTCAGAATTACTCTCGGAGCAAGTCAGTCATGCGCATGAAAAATATCACGTAATTTTAAACGAAACAGATCTTGCAAAGTGGGTAGAACGATTGTCGCTTTGTAACATTTATTCGTTTGATATTGAAACGACGCATTACGATGCAATGTTGGCTGAATTAGTGGGTATTGCATTTGCAATTGCGCCTAAAGAATCAATCTATATTCCCTTAGCTCATGATTACGAGGACGCTCCAGCACAGCTAAATACCCAGAGAGTTTTAGCTGCGCTTTTGCCAATTCTTCAAGATCAAAACAAAATTCTTATTGGAGAGAATTTAAAATTTGTGTTGAATGTATTGCTGCATTACGGAGTAGAAGTGAGTAATCAAATGTACGACACGATGTTAGAGTCCTACGTGCAAAATAGTTCGCTTGCGCGTCATGATAAAAATAGCTTATCACTAAAATATTTAGGAAGACAATCTATCAGTTATGAAGAAGTTGCGGGTAAGGGGGCGAAGCAAATTATCTGTAACAAATTAGATATTGAAAAAGTGACTCAATATGCCGCTGAAAGCGCGGACATTATTTTTCAATTACACCACACTATGTGGGAAAAAATAGCTAACGATCAACATATGAAAAAAATCTTAGTTACGTTAGAAATGCCACTTCTCAGAGTATTAGCGCGCATGGAATATGAGGGGGTGTTGATTAGCGCCGAGATGTTACATCAACATAGTATCGAACTAACCAAGCGCATCCAGTCATTAGAAGAAGAAGCCTACACTTTAGCGGGATGCAAATTTAATTTAGGTTCACCCAAGCAATTACAAACAGTGTTTTATGAAAAATTACAGCTGCCCATCTTAAGTAAAACGCCTACCGGACAGCCCTCAACATCGGAAGCCATTTTACAAGAATTAGCGCATGACTATCCTTTGCCGCGCATTATTCTTGAATATCGTACGTTAAATAAAATCAAAACGACTTATACGGATAAACTTCCTCTGCAGATTAATCCCAAAACAGGGCGAGTGCATACTTGTTACAATCAAGCGGTTACAGCCACTGGACGTCTTTCTTCAACTGATCCCAATCTTCAAAATATACCTATTAGAACTGAGGAGGGGCGCAGAATTCGCCAAGCCTTTATTGCATCACCCCACCATAAAATAGTGTCTGCCGACTATTCTCAAATCGAACTGCGAATTATGGCGCATCTAGCAAAAGACCCGGGTTTATTGCATGCATTTGCCAATGACCAAGACATTCATATTGCTACTGCAGCAGAAGTTTTTGGATTAACTATTGATCAGGTGACCCACAGCCAAAGACGTAGTGCAAAGGCCATTAATTTTGGACTCATTTATGGCATGTCTGCCTTCGGGTTATCGCGTCAATTAGGCATAGATCGCCAAACCGCGCAAAACTATATCGAGCGGTATTTTGAGCGTTATCCTAAAATCAAAGGTTATATGGAAATGACACGTGTTTTTGCCCACCAACATGGTTATGTAGAAACTTTACAAAAACGACGTCTTTATTTACCCGAAATTAATGCCACCAATTTACAACGGCAGAAGGCTGCTGAAAGAGCGGCAATCAATGCACCTCTGCAAGGAACAGCAGCTGAGATTATTAAAATGGCGATGATTCATATTGATAACTGGCTGCAAACTTCTAAGCTCGGCACCAAGATGATAATGCAAGTACATGACGAATTGGTTTTTGAGGTACCCGAGTCGGAAGTTGATGAAGTGATTGCGAAAGTTACATCTTTTATGGTGAATACTATTGAATTAGATGTTCCATTGGCAATTGATATAGGAATTGGAAATAATTGGGATGAGGCACATTAACGTATCCGTTGTTAACGTTAATTGGATGCGATGAAGCAACTTCTCATCGAGAGGGCACTTCGCTGAACACGTGCAATATTATTCTACAGTAACCGATTTCGCTAAATTTCGTGGCTGATCCACATCGGTGCCTTTTAACACAGCAACATGGTACGCCAATAATTGGAGTGGAATAGTATATAGTATTGGTGCCAATTCCTTGCTCACGGTGGGCATGTGAAATACATGGGTATGTTCTGACTCCGGAATGTTTGCAGATTGATCAGCAAATATAATTAATTCTCCACCCCTAGCTTGTACTTCGCAAATATTCGATTTTAATTTCTCGAGCAATTCATCATTAGGTGCTACAGCAATCACAGGCATCTCTTTATCTACTAGCGCGAGTGGACCATGTTTTAATTCTCCAGCGGGGTAAGCTTCCGCATGAATATAAGAAATTTCTTTGAGTTTGAGCGCTCCTTCCATGGCTATGGGAAAATGTAATCCTCGCCCTAAAAATAAGGCATGTTGTTTATCAATGAATTTTCGGGCTAGTTGTCTAATCACGTCATCCAAGGCAAGCGCTTGCTCTACGTAAGAGGGTAAATAGCGGAGTTCTTGAACAAAATATTGCTCTTGTTCTGCGCTAATTTTACGGTTTCTGCCTAATAGCAGGGTTAACAAGAATAAGGTGGCAAGCTGCGTAGTAAATGCCTTTGTTGATGCCACACCGATCTCCATGCCTGCTCGGGTCATCAGTATTAGATCAGATTCACGAACTAGGGAACTTTGAGAGACATTACAAATGCCTAATGTTGCCATATGCCCTATAGATTTAGCTTGTCGCAAAGACGCTAGAGTGTCGGCGGTTTCTCCGGATTGAGAGATGCACACGAATAAAGAATTCGCCTCGACCACGCCCTGACGATATCTGTTTTCGCTGGCAATTTCGACTTGACAAGGAAGGCCGGCAAGACTCTCCAGCCAATATCGACCTACCATTGCCGCATGATAACTTGTGCCGCAAGCGACGATTTGCACACGCTCAATACGACTGATATCGGCCAGGGTTTTATCCAGGGTATCGACAATCACCTTGTTGTCATCGAGACGGCCATCCAGGGTATCGCGAATAGCTTGTGGTTGATCAAAGATCTCTTTTAACATGTAGTGGCGATAGGGGCCTCGTTCTACAGAATCTTGATGAATATTCAAGGTATGAATTTTCCGAGAGACTTGGTTACCCAAATTATCATAGATGATGAGATGGTCTCTTCTAACATCGGCAATGTCCCCTTCTTCAAGGTAGATAAATTGCTGGGCTACGGGCATTAAAGCCAGCGGATCTGAAGCAAAAAAATGTTCCTTAATTCCCAGTCCGACAACTAATGGGCAGCCACTTCTCACAGCAATGAGGCGATTCGGCTCGTTTTTAATCATGATTCCTAATGCATACGCACCTTTAAATGTTTTGACCGCAGCTTGAACGGCAGCAAGTATATCTTTATGTTCGATATAGTATTGATGAATGATATGCGCACCTACTTCGGTATCAGTTTCAGAACTAAAAGAGTAGCCTGATTCCAATAGGGCCGCTCTTAAGAGCGCATGATTTTCAATAATTCCATTGTGGACAATAGCGATATAGTCATTAGAAATGTGGGGATGTGCGTTGAGCTCGCTGGGTTTTCCATGGGTTGCCCAACGCGTATGGGCAATGCCGGTGTGTCCGGGAATGTCTGTTAGGTTTAAAACATCTGCCAGTTCACACACCTTCCCCTGGGTTCGAATGCGCTGTAGTGTTTGATTATTGGGATCTAAAATTGCAATGCCTGCAGAGTCATATCCTCTATACTCCAAGCGCTTAAGGCCTTCCAATAAAATGGGAGCAACATTCCTTTGCGCAACAGCGCCTACAATCCCACACATATGTGATTCCTCTTTGATTATTCTATTCTGATAACGTAATATCTTTTCTATCAAAAAACCAGTGTAACCCGCAATTAATTAGGTAATTCTTTATGCATACAGACGATCTTTTGCAACGTTCTGATATCGATTCTACCCATGGAGCTAAGAAATTCATGCCACGCCGCCGACACCTTGCTAATGCTATTCGTGCTCTTGCTATGGATTCAGTACAGAAAGCAAACTCTGGACATCCGGGAATGCCCATGGGAATGGCAGATATTGCAGAAGTCCTCTGGAATGATTTTTTGAAGCATAATCCTGCTAATCCAAATTGGATTAATAGAGATAGATTTATCCTCTCAAATGGCCATGGTGCCATGCTTCATTACGCCTTATTACATTTAACCGGTTATGATTTAAGCATTGAAGATTTGCAACAATTTCGCCAATTACATTCGCGTACGCCTGGACATCCCGAATTTGGTCTTACCCCGGGTGTCGAAACAACGACTGGGCCGCTTGGGCAAGGATTGGCCAATGCAGTAGGAATGGCTATTGCAGAAAAAAAATTAGCGAGCGATTTTAATAGAGCTGATTTTTCTATCATCAATCATTTTACCTATGTGTTTGTAGGAGACGGTTGTTTGATGGAAGGGATTTCCCATGAAGCCTGTTCTTTGGCAGGTGTTTTAGGCCTAGGCAAATTAATTGCCTTCTATGATGACAATGGCATATCAATTGATGGTGAAGTGGCTAATTGGTATAAAGACGACACCCCTGCCCGATTCAACGCATACGGATGGCACGTCATTCCGCATGTGGATGGTCATGATGCTGAATCAATACGCCAAGCTATTTTAGAAGCTCAAGCGGTAGAAGATAAACCGACCTTAATTTGTTGCCGCACGGTTATTGCCTACGGAGCTCCTACCCTAGCAGGAACGTCAGAAGCACACGGGGCTCCTTTAGGAGAAGAGGAAATAAGGTCTACAAGAAAGGCACTGGGTTGGGAGTTTCCTCCCTTTAGCATTCCCGGTGATATTTATGAAGGATGGAATGCCAAGGATAAAGGCAGGGAAACCGAACAGTTGTGGCAAGCGCAATTTGATGCTTATTTGGCATCATACCCTGAGCTGGCGAAAGAGTTTGTAAGACGTATCGAAGGTAAAATGCCTGACAATTGGCAGGAAGAAAGCACTAAATTTATTAGCCAGCTTAATGACAAACATCAAGAAATGGCCACACGAAAAGCCTCAAAATTATGTCTCGATGCATTCGGACCGCTTTTACCCGAAATGATGGGGGGATCAGCGGATCTTACGGGATCAAATTTAACATTGTGGGATGGCTCTCACACGTTCAGTAATGAAACTCCTAGTGGCAATTATATTTATTACGGCGTCAGAGAATTCGGAATGTTCGCCATTATGAATGGGATAGCTCTGCATAAAGGGTTACTGCCTTATGGCGGCACTTTTTTAACCTTCGTGGATTACGGCAAAAACGCGGTGCGTTTAAGCGCCCTCATGAAGGCCCATGTGGTTTATGTTTTAACGCATGATTCTGTTGGACTCGGAGAAGATGGGCCCACTCATCAACCGATCGAGCATATAAGCATGCTTCGTCTAATTCCCAATCTTTACGTTTGGCGACCTGGAGATGCTGTGGAAACGGCCGTTGCCTGGAAATATGCAATAGAAAACAAAGTGCCGTCTTGTCTTCTCTTGTCACGGCAAAATATTGCTCCTCAATCACATGCTAATAATCTCAATGAGATAGCTAGGGGGGGGTATATATTAACGAGCACTGATCGCGCCCCTGATTTAATTTTAATCGCCACTGGCTCCGAAGTATCGCTCGCAGTAGAAGCAGCCGATAAGTTGCAGCAGGATGGTATAGCAGTGCGTGTTGTCTCTATGCCCTGTTTAGAGGTCTTTGAAGAGCAGCCCAATGATTATCGTGAACATGTTTTACCGAGTGAAAGCACGTGTCGTATCGTGATTGAGGCAGGGTCAACCGCTCCTTGGTACAAGTATGTAGGCTTGACCGGCAAGGTGATTGGTATTGATCGTTTTGGCGAATCTGCTCCCTATAAAGATGTCTTTAAAACACTTGGTTTTACGACTGAAAATGTAGTTACAACTGCAAAAACCTTATTAAACAAATAACCATTTTTGTTAGCGCTTTCTTCACTGTTCTTCTCCTAAGAAAGGGGCCCGTAGGGGCGATGAAGAATGAATTTTTTTATTATGAGAGGGGAATACCATGACGATAAAGTTAGGAATCAATGGCTATGGGCGTATAGGAAAAAATATTCTTCGCGCTTTATATGAATCAAAAAACCATCAAGATATGAAGATTGTAGCCATTAATGATTTGGGGGATGTTAATACCAATGTTCATCTCACTCGTTACGACACTGTACATGGAAAATTCCAAGGTGATGTGTCTGTAGACAATAACGAGATGGTGGTGAACGGCGATAGAATTCGCGTATTTGCTGAAAGGGATCCTGCAAAGCTTCCTTGGGGTGAGCTAGGGGTTGATATTGTTTTAGAATGCACCGGGTTTTTTGATTCTCGTCAAAAAGCAGAAGCGCATTTAAGAGGGGGCGCTAAGAAGGTTATTATTTCGGCTCCGGCAGGAAAAGACGTTGATGCCACCATCGTATATGGTGTCAATCAGCATACATTAAAGTCCAGCTTCACAATCATTTCCAATGCTTCTTGCACCACAAATTGCCTGGCACCATTGGTAAAACCTTTGGACGAAAAGATTGGCATCGTAAATGGATTGATGACAACTATCCATGCTTATACTAATGACCAAAAATTGATTGATGTTTATCATGAAGATCTGCGTCGCGCTCGCTCAGCTACTCAGTCAATGATTCCAACAAAAACCGGTGCAGCGGCGGCCGTAGGACTAGTCTTGCCTGAACTAGCAGGTAAATTAGATGGGTTCGCTATACGCGTCCCCACCATTAATGTATCTATTGTGGATTTAACATTCGAAGCTAAACGCGAAACGAGTGTCGATGAAGTTAATCAAATTCTTAAGTCCGCCTCTGAAGGCGAACTCAAAGGAGTGCTTAGTTATAACGCAGACCCCCTTGTTTCTATCGATTTTAATCATAACCCCGCGTCCTCTATCTTTGATTCCACTTTAACCAAGGTGATAGGCAAAACGGTTAAAGTTCTTTCTTGGTACGATAATGAATGGGGCTTCTCTAATAGAATGTTAGATACCGCTGCAGCTTGGATGAAGGCGAAATAAGGAAGGATGCCGAATTAATTGATAAAGAGGTTTGCAATGTCCCCATTGAAAATGGCTGATCTTGATTTGAACAATAAACAACTTCTCATCAGAGTTGATCTCAATGTTCCCATTGAAAACGGAAAAATTACCAGCACCACACGTATTGAAGCCATATTGCCTACAATACAAATGGCGTGCCAACAAAATGCCAAAGTAATATTAATGTCGCATCTGGGACGGCCTAAAGAAGGATATTATGACGCTGATTTTTCTCTGGCGCCGGTGGCAACTTATTTAAGTGAACGACTAGGTCAGCCTGTAAAATTAATCGATAAACTCGATACCATCGCCTTACAGCCCGGACAGGTGGTGTTGCTTGAAAACATACGTTTTATGCAAGGAGAAAAAGAAAATAGCGCCCTCCTTGGAAAAAAATTAGGCGATCTTTGCGATATTTTTGTAATGGATGCTTTCGCAACAGCGCATAGAAAAGAAGCCTCCACTTATAGTGTGGCTGAGCACGCCCCTGTCGCCTGTGCGGGCCCCTTACTGGTGTCTGAGATGGATGCACTGCAACAAATTTTGAAACAACCTGCCAAACCTTTAGTGGCTATTGTCGGCGGGTCAAAAGTATCTACAAAGTTAAGTATCCTCAAAAATATTTTAAAGGATGTCGATGTCTTAATTGTCGGCGGTGGCATTGCTAATACTTTTTTAGCTGCGAAAGGATATAATGTGGGTAAATCTTTGTATGAGCCTGATCTTATCCCCCAAGCGATTGAAATGTTAAATTTTGCTGAGCAGAATAATAAAACAATTGCATTGCCCGAAGATGTTGTGGTGGCTAAAGACTTTTCGTCGGAAGCCAAAGCCGTTATCTTAGACATAGATCAGATTACGGATGAGTTTATTCTAGATATTGGGCCTCGCACTATAAAACGATTATTGCCTATTATTCAGAATGCCAAAACGCTCCTTTGGAATGGACCCGTAGGACTCTTTGAATGGGAGCAATTTAGCGGTGGCACTGAAGCGTTAGCAAAAGCAATTGCAAATAGCCAAGCTTATACCGTAGCGGGAGGCGGGGACACGCTCGCTGCGATCGAAAAATACCACGTTAAGGATAGTATCTCGTATATTTCAACAGGAGGCGGAGCCTTCTTGGAAGTTTTAGAAGGGAAAAAGTTACCGGCAATCGCCATTTTAGAACGTCGTAATGAAAAAAACGATATAACTATTCATTAAAAGGGTACTTTATGCGACGCACCAAAATTGTGGCCACACTAGGCCCTTCTTCCGATAATGTAGATATTCTCTGTCAGATGTTGCAACAAGGCGTCGACGTGGTACGCGTAAATTTTTCACACGGTGAGGCAGGGGAACAAGAGGGCCGGGTTAATCGGGTGAGAGAAGTTGCCAAAAAAGTGGGCAAAGAAGTCGCTATCCTTGCCGACCTCCAAGGTCCCAAAATTCGTATTGCGAAATTTAGAAATCGCCAAGTTACCTTAATTCGTGGTGACAGTTTCATTTTAGATGCGGCAATGGCCTCCGGAGAGGGTGATGAAAAAGCGGTTGGGATAGATTATAAAGAATTACCCAATGACGTTTTTGCAGGTGATACCTTATTATTAGATGATGGACGTATCGTGTTGCATGTTGAACAAGTCAGCTCCCCCCAAATCCAATGTCGAGTTGAAGTAGGCGGCTTATTGTCGAACAATAAAGGTATCAACCGTAGAGGTGGTGGCTTATCTGCAAAGGCATTAACAGAAAAAGATAAAAAAGACATTAAAACCGCTTGTAGCTTAGAAGTGGACTATATTGCGGTCTCCTTTCCCCGTACTGCAGAAGATATCAAAGAAGCCCGCAATCTCATTCATGAAGCAGGGGGCAATGCCTGCATTATTGCCAAAATTGAACGTCAAGAAGCGGTCAATGCTATCGACGAAATTATCCTCGCGTCTGACGGAGTGATGGTGGCGCGAGGCGATCTTGCTGTTGAAATTGGTGAGGCAGCAGTGCCTGGCGTCCAAAAACATATCATTCATCGGGCGCGCACGTTAGACCGACCTGTTATAACGGCGACACAGATGATGGAGTCGATGATTCACAGCAGTGTCCCTACACGTGCGGAGGTTTCCGATGTAGCGAATGCGATATTGGATGGCACAGATGCCGTTATGTTATCTGCTGAGACAGCAGTGGGATCCTATCCGGTAGAAGTAATTGAGGCAGTATCTCGCATTTGTGTGGGCGCTGAAAAACACCCTAGAACGTTAGTCTCTAAACATCGTGTGGAAAGTCATTTTGGTCGCATTGATGAAGCCATTGCTATGGCAACTATGTATGCTGCTAACCACATGAATATCAAAGCAATAGTGGCATTAACTGAATCCGGTGCCACCCCTTTATGGATGTCGCGTATTCGCTCCGGGATACCTATTTTTGGATTGAGTAGACATCTGCGCACTCTTCGTAAAATGACCTTATTTCGAGGAGTTTATCCTATTCATTTCGATGCTACCCAAATTCACCGCCCTGAAATAAATAAACGCGCCGTAGAAGAGTTACTACAAAAAGGCCTAGTAAGTAAGGGCGACCTTGTTATTGTCACTAAGGGGTCTGCGATGGGGGTGCATGGGGGCACCAATTCAATGAAGATCGTTGAGGTGGGTAAGAAATGATGCAAACACTCACCCAGGTGCTACTTATCATAGGCGCCGGATTTATTTTATGGTTCACCTATCAATCAATAAAACGCAATCCACAGGTATTTTCAGCGGAAAATATTAATAAAAGCATTTTCACCTTGGGAATTTTGGCCCTCTGTTTAATCGCTATTATTGCCTTTCTTGTTTATCTATTAAAAAATTGAAAGTTAACTACAATCAACAACCTGGATTCCGCTGCGCTGCATCCAGGCTACATTAAAGATCGTGAGGTGGGTAAGATGATGCAACGCTCATCCAGGTACTCTAATGTAGCCTGGATGTAGCGCAGCGAAATCCGGGTTTTTTACTGGCAACGAGTGTCAACAACCTGGATTCCGCTGCGCTGCATCCAGGCTACGTTAGGGCCTCCCTAGGAAACTCGGTTACTCAACTGCTATTATCAAATAGTTAGGATAATAAGTGAGAGCCAGTTGAAAGTTATCTTTTTTACGATGTTACTTTTCCTGCTAGGAAGTTGCTCGGACTATGAAGGTCAGCCTTTACAAGGCTATGTAGAGGGTGAATATACCTTGATGGCATCGACTGTTTCAGGAAAGTTATTCAAATTACATGTAGAACGGGGGCAATCTGTTAAGGCAGATCAACGGTTGTTTGATTTAGATCCTGAACCTGAATCCTCCGCATTTAAAAAAGCAAAATCCAATCTTGATGCAGAAAAATCTAAGCTAAGAGACTACATGTCGGGCGAGCGCTCCACCGTATTGGGGGGCATTATTGCGCAACGGGAGCAAGCACAAGCTGATCTTGAGTTAGCTAAAAGCAATTTCAGTCGTACTGAACAGCTCTACCAGAAAGCAGTAGTTAGCAAATCTGACTATGATGATGCACTGGCAAAACTTAAATCCACCCAACAAAAAGTGACACAGTTTGAAGAGAATCTTAAAGAAGCAGAGTTGGGAGAACGACAATATCGAATATTAGAGCAAGCTGAACAAGTACGGGCTGCAGAGGCTACGTTACAAGAAGCAAAATGGCGACTAGAACAAAAAACAATTACAGCCCCGGAAGCAAGCCTTGTATTTGACACGTTATTTAATGAGGGAGAACAAGTTGCTGCGAACCAGGCAGTTGTTTCATTATTGGCACCTCGTTACATCCGTTTAATATTTTATGTCCCAGAGCCTATTCGCTCCAAACTTGCGCTCAATGCACGGGTCGAGTTCGATTGTGATGGGTGTAACCAAAGATTTACGGCTTATATTAATTATATTTCGCCTGAAGCAGAGTACACCCCCCCTGTTATTTTTAGCCGCGAAAGCAGAATTAAATTAGTGTACCGTGTTCAAGCAAAGTTGCCCCTTGGGGTAGCGGCCAAAGTGACTCCTGGTCAGCCAGTGGATGTTTACATTCCCCTGCAGACACATAAAAGAAAATATTTTTTCGGAATTAATTTATGGCAACTCATGAAAAAATAATTGATGTGCAAGGCCTGAAAAAAAATTTTCAGGGGAAGACTGCGGTGAATGACGTTTCATTACAAGTTAATAAAGGCGAGATTTTTGGATTTCTGGGGCCTAATGGTAGCGGTAAAACTACCACCATTCGAATGTTATGTGGTTTATTAATCCCGGATGGAGGCAGTGGCACTTGTCTGGGGTATGACATCATTACTGAAGCACATAAAATCAAACAGCAAGTCGGCTATATGGCTCAAAAATTTAGCCTGTATGATGATTTAACCATTTATGAAAATTTAGAATTTATCGCCAACATTTATGGTATGAAGGATGTTAAAGAGCGGGTAAAGGAGGCGATAGATGAATTAGGTTTAGCTGAAAGACAAAACCAGTTGGCTGGGCAGTTGTCTGGCGGTTGGAAACAACGTTTAGCCTTAACCGCGGCATTATTACATAATCCAAAACTGTTGCTGCTCGATGAACCCACCGCAGGTGTTGATCCCAAAGCGCGACGGGATTTTTGGGATCAAGTGCATTATCTGGCAACAAAAGGAATAACCACCTTAGTTAGCACGCATTATATGGATGAAGCTGAGCGATGTAATCGTCTCACCTATATTATGAAAGGAAATGTGTTGGTAAGAGGCACAGCGAATGAAATTATCCAAAAATCAAAGATTATAACGTGGCAAGTTACCGGTGAAAATTTACCTTCCTTAGCCCAACACATACAAAAAGAAAGTGGTATTGAGCAAGTCATTTCATATGGTCAGTCACTGCATGTTTCAAGTAGATCTGAAGCTGCATTAGTAAACGTCGCCGAAAAATATTCTAAAGATAATCTATGGCAACCCATGCCCACAAGTCTCGAAGATGTCTTCATAAATTTGGTGAGTAATGAAACAATAACTTTTCCGCTGGGGCCCGAAGTGGAAACGTGATTTTAATAGTTACCAGAAAGGTTTGGTTATTGACGAGTTTAAGTTGGGATCTACTCGCAGCACCCAAAGAGATTCGTTGGCTATCAGGCCAAAAGTGGACGGGGCGAGTAGTTACGCCATCAACATGGAAGTTAGTTTTGTATGAAATTTTCGTCACGTCGGCTTTTGGCCATAATAAGAAAAGAATTTATCCAGATGAAAAGGGATCGGCTTACCTTCGCCATGCTGATCGGCGTCCCAATTATGCAACTCATTTTGTTTGGGTTTGCGATCAACACTAATCCTAAAAACCTGCCAACAGCAGTGCTCTCAAACGACAACAGTATTTATACTCGCGCATTCTTGGCAGGTTTAAAAAATACTGAATATTTTCGTATTGTAAAAGAAGCAAAAAATGAACAAGAAGCCCGAGATTTGCTCGCTAAAGGGGATGCACTCTTTGTGATCAATATTCCGAGTGATTTTACTCGACGTTTCCTAAGAGGCGAGCGTCCCAATATTTTAGTAGAGATGGACGCAACTGACCCTGTCGCAACGGGAAGCGCGAGTGCTGCTGTGAATGTATTAACTCAATCTGTCTATAACAGCGTTTTGCGGGGAAGCTTGGCGAATTTGCAAAATCAACCGGGGCCTGCAGGCGTGATCATTCATGCAAAATATAATCCGGAGAATATCACTCAATATAATATTGTCCCCGGATTATTAGGCGTGGTGTTGACTATGACCATGGTGCTTATTACCAGTCTTGCCATCACTCGCGAAAGAGAGCGTGGTACGATGGAAAATCTATTAGCCACACCTGTCCAGCCACTTGAAGTGATGTTAGGCAAAATAACGCCTTACATTATGGTGGGATATATCCAAATTACCTTAATTTTGGCAGCCTCATATTTTTTATTCAAGGTGCCAATTGAAGGCAGTATAGCGTTATTATATTTATCTGCTTTACCTTTTATTGCTGCAAATCTTTCCATAGGTTTAACCTTTTCCAGTCTTGCTAGAAATCAACTTCAAGCTATGCAGATGGCCTTTTTCTTTTTCCTGCCTTCTATTTTATTGTCTGGCTTCATCTTCCCTTTCACCGGCATGCCTACTTGGGCGCAGTGGGTGGGAAGTGCATTACCGCTGACCTATTTTGTTCGAGTGGTGCGCGGTATTATTCTAAAAGGTAATGGTATATCTGAAATCTGGCCGAATGTGTGGCCAATTATATTATTCACTATCGTTGTGCTTTTTTGGGGTGTTAAACGTTATCACAGGACACTTGATTAGCGCAGAAGAGAGTTTCCTTCTAAGGCAGTGAACAAAACTCTTTTCTTATTCGACGCTTGGATAAAATTTCGCTAAGATAGGTCTACTCTGCTTTACTCCCATGAAGAAAAAAAATGAAAAGACCACATTACAATAACGCTACATTCTTGCTTAGTTCTCCAACCCTTGCAGAACTCCCTCCTGATGAGGGCACAGAAGTGGCTTTCATCGGTCGATCAAATGCAGGTAAATCAAGTGCATTGAATACTATTACTGGCCTTAAAGCATTGGCTAGGACCAGTAAAACACCGGGTCGAACTCAGATGATTAATTTATTTAAATTAGATGATCATCGGCGTCTTGTTGATTTGCCAGGCTATGGTTATGCAAAAGTACCTTTAGGTGTTAAGCAACGGTGGCAAAGAACGATTAATGATTATCTGCAAACCCGACAATGTCTCAAAGGACTCGTTCTCATTATGGATGTTCGCCATCCTCTGAAAGAGAATGATAAACACTGTATCGCTTGGGCTGCGCTATCGAATCTACCGATTCATATTCTTTTGACTAAAGCCGACAAACTTAGTCGAGGCGCAGCTATTAATACGCTTATTGAGGTACGTAAGGCTTTAGAGACGACGAACGGCGTCACGGTGCAACTCTTTTCTTCCTTGAATAAAACAGGTTTAGAAGAGGCGCTCATGCAACTAGACAGTTGGTTTGAGGCAAAAGTTATAGATTAAAAAAATTTAATGGGGCGGTGTAGTGTCATTTTCACCAAAAAAAACATTCGCAAAAATTGATATGACTGCACTGCCCTATCCTAATTATTGGGATCTCGCCGCCATCTTATTGGTGTTAAGCGTTATTGTCTTAATTGCTTGGGGTGTTAGAGAAATGGGCCTACCCTATCAGGTAGGTGAAACCATTCCCATTTCGTTAGATCCTTGGAACTTGCCTTACTATGCTTTACGCTCCGTGTTGCGCATGTTGATTGCCATGGTTTTTTCCCTAGGATTTACTTTCATTTTTGGCACATTAGCGGCTAAGAATAAACATGCAGAACGTTTAATCGTTCCATTAATAGACGTGTTGCAATCAGTTCCTGTCTTGGCATTCCTCTCTATTACCATTGTTGGTTTTATCGCACTTTTCCCTGGAAGCATGTTGGGACCGGAATGTGCAGCTATTTTTGCAATCTTTACTTCTCAAGCTTGGAATATTGCGTTGAGTTTTTACCAAAGTCTGAGAACAGTGCCGCACGATCTGCGTGAAGCCGCATCCATGTTTCATCTCTCTTTTTGGCAAGGTTTTTGGCGCGTCGATGTGCCGTTTGCTATGCCTGGTTTGCTGTGGAATATTATGGTCTCCATGTCCGCTAGCTGGTTTTTTGTGGTTGCCGCCGAGTCTATAACTGTCGCTAATCGAAATATCATGTTGCCTGGAATAGGTTCCTATATTTCTCTTGCTGTCATGAAAGCTGATGCACCCAGTGTCCTCTATGCCATCGTGGCCATGTTGATTGTGATTTTGCTTTATGATCAATTGCTATTTAGACCGCTGAGTAATTGGGCGAATCGCTTCAAGTTTGAACAAGACATGGAGTATTCGGGAGGCAGAGCGTGGCTAGTCAATTTGTTCGAGCATACCCGATTGATGCGGCGTACCAGTGTTTTAGCCGGAAAGTTTTGGAGCATTTTTGTTAATTTACGTCTGTACAGAAACAATACGTCGACGGTCTCGGCTCATAAAGGTATTTGGCACCGGTGGATAATTGCAACATGGTACATTTTGCTGTCAGCGATGTTAGGAGTAGCTTGCTATATTCTCATACATTTCGTATTTCAGTATGTGTCTTGGCGCGAGAGTGTCTATGTGATTTATCTCGGCTTGTTAACCGGTATTCGGGTAATGGTTCTCATTGCAATATGTTCCATCATCTGGGTTCCAGTTGGCGTATGGATTGGACTTAGACCAAAATTTGTCGATATTTTCCAACCTATTATCCAGATCTTAGCCGCCTTCCCAGCCAATTTATTCTTTCCAGTCGTCGTGATGCTTATCGTTACCTATCACCTAAACGTAGAAATATGGACCTCGCCTTTAATGGTTCTTGGAACCCAGTGGTATATCCTGTTTAATGTTATAGCTGGCGCAAGTGCGTTACCCAAAGAAATGCAACAAGTGGCTAGTAATTTCAATGTCACGGGTTGGCTCTGGTGGAAAAGAATAATTTTACCGGGCATCTTTCCCTATTATGTGACTGGTGCGGTGACTGCAGCAGGCGGTGCGTGGAATGCAAGTATTATCGCCGAAGCCGTAAATTGGGGGCATACTAAATTATTGGCCACGGGTTTAGGGGCATATATTACCGAACAAGCAACGAAAGGTGATTTTCCGCGCCTTGCTCTGGGCACCGCCGTGATGTGTTTATTTGTAATATTTATTAACCGGGTACTCTGGAAGCCTTTGTATAATGTTGCTGAACAACGATGTAGCCTAGAATAAGTTATTAGGGACCATAATGGTTGATATTGTTACTGACATTAAAAAAAACCTTATTGAAACAGTGGGGGTAAAAAAGTCATTTAGAAAAAGCGATCACCAAGAGTTGCTTGTTCTTGAAGACGTTAATTTCATTCTACAAGAAAATGAAATCGTTGCATTGCTGGGTAAATCCGGGTCTGGAAAATCTACTTTACTGCGTATTATTGCGGGTTTAATTCCTCCAACGTCTGGTGATGTAGTTTATGCCGGTAAACCCGTGAAGGGTCCTGTAAAGGGGATGGCCATGGTATTTCAAAGTTTTGCTTTATTGCCGTGGCTAACCGTACTCCAGAATGTTGAGTTAGGTTTAGAAGCGCAAGGGGTCGCAAAAGCAAAAAGACGGGCGCGGGCTATTGAAGCTATTGATATCATTGGATTGGATGGCTTTGAGTCAGCCTACCCCAAAGAATTATCAGGCGGAATGCGCCAACGTGTTGGCTTTGCAAGAGCCTTGGTCGTAAATCCAACAGTTCTCTTAATGGACGAACCTTTTTCTGCATTGGATGTATTAACCACAGATAACTTACGCAGCGATCTAGTGGATCTTTGGACCGAGAAGAAAACCAATATTAAGGGAATTATCTGTGTCACTCATGATATTGAAGAAGCAGCAATTTTAGCTGATCGGATACTCATTTTTGGCGCTAATCCAGGCTATATTAAGGACGAATTACAAGTCGATTTACCCCATCCTCGCAACGATCAAGATCCAAAGTTTAGAAAGTTAGTCGATGATATTTATACCTTAATGACCACGCCTTCAGCTGATCGTGTCAGTGTAGCGGGGGTCCGATACAAAACTATTGGCCTTGGGTATCGGTTACCCGATGTGGAAATCTCTGAGTTGACCGGTTTTTTAGAGGCATTAGACTCTCCGGATTATAAAGATAAGGTCGATCTCCCCGAGTTAGCCGAAGATTTGCAATTGAATGTAGATGATTTATTTCATATCATCGAAGCCCTTGAAATAATGCGTTTTGCCTATGTTTCAAAGGGAGATATCGAATTAACTGGCGCTGGAAAATTATTTGCCAAGGCGGATATTCTCCGCCGCAAACAGATTTTTGCGGCCCATCTATTAAGTTACGTTCCACTAGCCCGCCATATTCGAAGGGTGCTCGACGAGCGACCGGGACATGTCGCTTCAGAAGACAGATTTCTAAGAGAGTTAGAAGACTACCTGAGCGAGGAAGCGGCAGAAGAGGTATTAAAGATTGTCATCGAGTGGGGTCGTTATGCTGAAATTTTTGCTTACGATTACAACACAGGTATGCTTAGTCTTGAAAACCCAGAATAAGGATATTAATTCTACCATTGAGTGATTGAAATGTTGCAAACGCTAAATCTTTTAAATTGGGATGAACCTGTTTCTCAGGAGACACAACAGTTTGCTTTAACTGCCCTGGAGTCAGGGGAGGTAATGTATTTGCCTGAGTTATCTTTCAGACTGTTTCCTCAAGAAAAAGTTTTTTTGTCTCATCACTATGCTAGTCCAAAAACTAAAAATGTTAGTTTTGATTGGAATCACTCGATGCTTCAAGGGGCAGTTTGTACCAAAACTGAATCGATACAGCTCACTCAGATGCTCAACCGTTATGCCACTTATACCAAGCAATTGTTGACCAATTTATTTCCTCTCTATCAAGACGAGGTTGAACAAGGGCGTACCAGTTTTCGTCCTGTTGAAATAATGGGCAGAGTAAGTCCTTCCTATCGTAAAGATGATACAAGGCTTCACGTCGATGCTTTTCCTTCCACTCCCACTCAAGGAAAACGAATCTTGCGTGTTTTCACTAATGTGAATCCAGCGCATCCACGAGTCTGGCGAATTGGTGCCCCTTTTAATAAAGTAATTGAATATTTCTACCCGAAGTTGCGAGCACCGGTGGTGGGTGCTGCCACGATGTTAAATGCTTTAAAAATAACGAAGCAGAAACGGACCCCTTATGATCATTACATGTTACAGCTGCACAACGCAATGAAGGCTGATATGGAGTATCAAGAACAGGTGCCCCAAACTCAGCAACTTTTTCAGCCAGGTAGTTCCTGGATTGTATATACCGATCAAGTGTCTCACGCTGCAATGGCAGGCCAATTTACCTTCGAGCAAACTTTTTATGTGCCCCCTCATGCCCTCGACGAGATAGAGAAATCTCCCTGTAAAATTCTTGAGAAATTTTTGCGAAAACCTTTGTTGTAACTTCATCCTCAATTCTCCTTAGCTTATTCGCGGGTGAGGGTAGGTTGCAGGGCGACGTGCTAGATGCTTAAGCCTTAACTGCATTAAAAAGAATTGATACGCATCTTGCAGATAAAAAAACCTGACATCATTGCATCTGGAATGATTCGGATTGCATTTTCCATTACGGGGGAGAAAAAATCATTCTTCCAACTTGATAACCCAGTTTGAAAGTTTGGAAAAGGAACAGTAATAGGCAGTATTTCTATGGCTTGCCCAAATTTATCTAATGCGTATTGTACAATTGCCTCATTTTCTTCGGGAGAAAATGAACACGTACAGTAAACTAAAATTCCATTGGGCTTAACACATTGTATCGCTGAATAAATAAGCTGTTTTTGTTTGCGAGTCATTTCCGTAATTTTCTTTTCATTCCAATACAAATAAGATTCGGGATTATTCAAGTCAAAGCGACCCTCTGAAGAACAGGGGGCATCCAGCAATACACGATCAAATCGCTTAGGAACTAAACGGCCAATTAAAGCACCGTCTTTGTGATAGGCTTGAACTATGTTAGCGCCCGCATTAGCAATGTTATTTTTTAAGCGGAAAAATCTATTTTTTACGGCTTCCACTGCGGCAATCCTACCTTCGTTTTTCATCAAGGCAGCGAGGTGCAACGTTTTACCGCCTGGAGCTGCTGCTAAATCTAGCACTTCTTCACCGGGTTTTGGGCTTAATACTAAACTCGCGAATAAGCTAGAGGGATTCTGAATATAAAGCAGACCTGTTTGAAATTCTGTTGTTTCTGTGAGCATGCGCCTCTGGTCGTTCGCTACCGAATAACCCTCCTCACACCAACTAATAGGGTGCGTAATAATTTTTTGAGCATGCAATCGATCAATGAGTTCAGCAATCGAAATTTTAAGCGTATTTACACGAAAGCAGGTTGTTTTTGTGGCTGCTAAAAAATGTAGATACTGTTCATAATTCTCAGGGGAGAGGATGTTTTGCAGACGCTGCATGAATAGGGGCGGCAGGCCCGGGAGATCTGGGTAATCTGATTTCATAATTCTTACTAAAAAATGTTGTATAATCGATGTTATTGAATTGGTCAAAGCGACTACATTGCTAGACTATTTTACAGGAGGTTACATGTCCACTATTGAAATACGAAATCCCGCAAATGGCAACTTAGTCAAAACCTACGAAGAAATGTCCGAAGCCGAATTAAATACCATTATTGATAGTACCTTTAACGCTTTTCAAGAGTGGAAATCAACCTCTTTTAAAACGCGTAGTAGTTTAATGAGAAAAGCAGGCGAAATTTTACGTAATAATTCTCGCGAATATGCTGAATTGATGATGATTGAGATGGGGAAACCCATTAAAAGTGGCATTAGTGAGGTGGAAAAGTGCGCGTGGTGCTGCGATTATTTTGCGGAAAATGCTGAAAGTTTTTTAGCGCCTGAAATGGTAGCAACTGGGGCGAGCAAAAGTTATGTAACCTACCCCCCCCTAGGCGTGGTATTAGCTATTATGCCGTGGAATTTCCCTTTTTGGCAGGTGTTTAGATTTGCTGCGCCCGGTTTAATGGCGGGTAACGTGGGTATTCTAAAACATGCATCTAATACCACGGGTTGTTCTGTAGCCATTGAAGAAGTATTTTCCAAAGCAGGATTCCCTCGGAATGTGTTTCGATCTGTGATCGTTAGCAATCAAGTCATTGATGAGGCGATTCCTAATAAGAAAATAGCCGCAGTGACATTAACTGGCAGTACCCGAGCTGGAATGACTGTAGGAGAAATTGCCGGTTCCTGTTTAAAAAAAGGCGTTTATGAATTAGGCGGCAGCGATCCTTATTTAATTCTTGCTGATGCCGACCTTGTTGCTGCAGTAGAAATCTGTGTGGCGAGTCGTCTTACCAATGCGGGACAAAGTTGTATTGCTGCCAAACGTTTCATTGTGGTGGAAGAGGTCAAGGAAGAATTTGAAAACTTATTTGTTAAAAAAATGAGTGAAGTAAAGATGGGCGATCCTGCTAAAGAAGACACAGAGATGGGCCCTCAAGCACGTTATGATTTACGCGATGCATTACATAGACAGGTAAAAGAAAGTATAGAAAAAGGGGCTGTTTGTCTTCTCGGAGGATCAATACCAAATTTAGCGGGCGCGTATTATCCGCCCACCGTGCTTACCAATGTTAAAAAAGGGATGCCGGCGTATGAAGAAGAATTATTCGGACCCGTTGCGGCCATTATTCCCGTGAAAGATGAAGAAGAGGCTGTCTTTGTTGCTAATGACTCCGAGTTTGGTTTAGGCGCGGCTGTATTCACCCAAAACCGCGAGAAAGGAGAAGACATTGCAGCAAATCGATTAGAGGCAGGAAGTTGTTTTGTAAATGGGTTAGTAAAGTCAGATCCTCGAATGCCCTTTGGAGGGATCAAGCATAGTGGTTACGGACGCGAACTCTCTCGATATGGGATCCAAGAGTTTGTAAATATTAAAAGCGTGATAGTAGAGTAATTACAGTTGGGCTAATAATTCTTGGATGTCGGAAAGTGTTTGTGCTAGATGCTTAACCGATTTAGGAATGACAATTAAGGTGTCATCTCCGGCCACAGTTCCAAGCACTTTTAGTTTAACCATGTTGTGGTCAATTAAACGTCCAAAAAGGGAAGCAGAACCTGGGCTAGTGTGTATTACTATAAGTGACTCATTAGCATTAATGTCAATAATCAGATTAGACAGTAGACTTTTGGCCTGCGGCAGGGCAGGTTCTTTGGGCATAAGATACACTACATGGCCATATTCATTGCTCGTCTTCACCGCACCTAATTTTCGCAGAAGCCTAGAAATTTTCGCCTGATTGACTTCGTAACCTAGATTTATCAAATGTTGTTTGATACCTTCTTGAGTAGCGGCTGTCCCCTCTACTAATAATTTTTTCATGTCCTCAAGCATCTTTGAAGATTTTGCCATATAGCTATCCGATAATGTTGATCTAGAGCGATTAAATAACAGGACTACTTATGCGAATTTCTCGATTCTATTACAATGGTCCATTAAGTAAAGATACCATTGTTAAGCTTTGCGAAGAAACTAGCCATTACATACTGCATGTTTTGCGCTTAAAGGTAGGGGCGAAAAGCGTATTGTTCAATGGTGATGGTAAAGATTATCTTGCAATACTGACGGACTGCTCCAAAAAAATAGTCACCTTAGAGATACAAGAGTCCATTAATGTTCATAAAGAGTCGCCGCTTAAAATTCATTTAGTCCAGGGAATTTCACGGGGTGAAAAAATGGATTGGACGATCCAAAAAGCAGTCGAGCTCGGGGTGACAGAAATCACGCCTATTATCACAGAGCATTGCTCTATTAAACTGGATGCAAGTCGCAGAGAAAAGCGTTTAGTGCATTGGCAAAAGATTATGGTTAGCGCGTGTGAGCAATCGGGTCGTAGCAGCCTGCCCTCGCTAAATCCCATTGTTCAATTTGAGGACTGGATTTATCATCCCAGGCAGGAGATGAAATTATTCTGCGATCCTAACAGTAGCCAGCGCTTGTCTCATCTTCCCGCTGCACAAGAGATATTACTCATTATTGGTCCCGAAGGCGGTTTATCAAACAATGAAATTTCTCTGGCGAACAAATATAACTTCACCGGTATCTCTCTTGGTCCTCGAATTCTTAGAACAGAAACGGCCGCAGTGTCTGCTATAAGTGTTGCTCAAGCGTTGTGGGGCGATCTATAAGGCGAGTCATTCAATTCAATTCTGTGGGAAATTCGCGATTGCAGTTGTAGTCTATATGCTTGTTAGGGATTATTTATTCAATTAATTTGGCCTAATAAAATAGCTAAATGATTGATTCTAAATGATTGATTCTAAATGATTGTTAAATTCACAGGTATTTTTCAATACTGTAATTTTTACTTTGGTATCTTGTAACTCTAGCTGATTGCATTAGAGTGCCCATGGAATTGGGACGGAGTGGCTAGGATAGCAGCATAAGCATTTGCTTGTGGTAGATACCAAATGGAAATTTATGGTTTGCTCAGGGAGTGAGAGCTAAGCAAAGGAGTGTTGTGTCAGTTTTCAGGCAAGGATTGCCTGGAGGGGGCGGTTGATCATTCAATTGCCTCCTTTTTTATTTAAAACTAGCTTTTCAGTGTTCATTTTGTACAATAACTCTTTCCCCTAAGTTTTGAGTTGTTTTATGACAGATTGGACCTTTCTTATTCCTCTCTTCGGTCGTTTCTTACTTGCTTCTTATTTTTTAAAAGCAGGGATCAACAATGCACTTCATTGGCACAAAGTCTTAGGCTTAATTAAATTCAAGAAAATTCCCTTTCCTAATCTAGTCTTATTTGCCGTAATTGCCACGCAAATTGTAGGCTCGCTGGCTATTATTTTTAATTATTACGCTGTCATTGCCTCGATTGCCTTAATTATTTTTACCTTGGTCGCTAATTTTTTAGTGTGTAATTATTGGAAAATGGAGGGAGTACAGCGCAGAAATGTCTCTTTTATCTTTTACGCTAACATTGCAGTAATAGGTGCATTATTGCTTATTACTTCTATGGCGCCTGGAATTTACTAATGCAGAAACGTTTTATAGCAGGTGCGATGTGCCCTGCCTGCAAATCACTTGATAAAATTTGTTTGGAAAAATTACCCACAGAGCACAGGGTGGAGTGCGTTAGTTGTGGATATACAGATACTCGACTCTTAACACCGATGACTGATAACTTAAATGGGACTCCAAAATGAAAAAAATATTAATAGGCCTCTTTCTTGTTTCGTCAATGCAATGTGCTCTGGGATATAACCCCCAAGATTTGAAAAGACTGCAGGAAACTTGCAGCTGTCCAGGCGGGGATTTATCAAATGCTAACCTTTCAAACTTCAAATTAGGCGATAAAAGCACGCTAAATATTCAGAAAGTAAAGATGGATAATAAGGGTTTCATTATCTGTAACATTTCAAACGCGAATTTTTCAGGCGCAAATCTACAAAATGCTTATTTCAGCCCATCGGATTTCGGGCCGGGAATTCATGAAAAAGTGGGCCAGATTATTATGCAACGAACCAATTTTAGTCGGGCAAATCTAGCGAATGCACATTTAAACGCCGTTATGAGCGACTATGCTAATTTCGAAAATGCTAATCTCAAAAACGCAACTATTATGAAGGGAGCTTCTTTTAAAAACTGCAATTTTAGCCATGCTCAAATGAACAATATTTCAGTTTCCCCTCCTATGGGTGGTTGTGGTGCTATGTTTACTTTCAGTAATTTTTCACATGCTAATTTAATAAACAGCAAACTTAATGCCGATTTCACCCAAGCAAATTTCAGCTTTGCAGATTTGATGAAGGCACAACTTACCCCTTGCGATGAAGATCCTAAGAATAGCTTTAAAGGCACAAATTTTTTGAGTGCTAATTTAACGGGAACGACTTTTAATAATGAAAATCTAACTGAAGATCAGCTTATTAATGCAAAGTTATGCCATACAAAATTATCAAGCAGTATCAGTAATCGGGATTGTCAATAACTGAGATTTGGGAGGTCCTGGGTGACACGCGATGTTATTCCAGGACACGTTTTCTAGGTGCAGACATCAGAATCTACTTGCCGATTCGACACGGTAATTTTATTAATCAGTGCAATAATTAATTGACTTAAGTCTTCAGCCGCCATCTTTGCAACTCGCAGAACATTCTCATGTGTTAGGAATTCATCGCTCATTCCTACCGCCATATTCGTTATCGTTGAGATCGCTAACACTTTCATATTACAGTGCCTGGCAATAATAACTTCGGGTACGGTAGACATTCCCACCATATCCGCGCCCATAATTTTAAATGCCCGAATTTCTGCTGGGGTTTCATAACACGGTCCTAACGTAGCGAGGTATACGCCCGTCGAAATATTGATATTGAGTTCAGAAGCAGTTTGAGAAGCTATTTCCATGAATTCACTATCGTATGCATTTTGTAAAGAAGGGAAACGGGGACCAAAAGAGTCATCGTTAGCGCCTACCAAGGGATTTTGAAACTGAAAATTAATGTGATCACTAATTAATACCAAATTACCCGGAGTGACTTCCTTTCTGAGGGACGCCGCAGCATTGGTTAAAATGATAGACTCGCAGCCGAGAAGTTTTAAGGTGCGAATAGGCGTTGAGATAGCAGCGCTATTCTTCCCCTCATAGGAATGCGAACGACCTTGAAGACATGCAATTGGCACGCCATTGAGTAATCCTAATATTAAATTACCTTGGTGCCCAGCGACGCTCGTATCACTAAACCCGGGAATTTCACTATAGGGAATAACTATAGGGTTATTGAGCATGTCTGCAAGTTTGTTTAGGCCTGAACCTAACACAAGGGCCAATTGAGGCGAGAATTTGCCAGCACGTTTTTTAATTAACTCTGCTGCTTGATGGGGAGAAGTAATATTCATTCATTTTTTTCGTATAGGTTATGAAAGGATCAGTTTTAAATTTTACGGGACCTGCAAAAGCACGCAAATAATCCCATTTATTTCCTGTCTTATCAAGAACCTTTCTGTAGTCTAGTTAAATACAACTGTGCATTATTAAAAAAAAGAAGTCATTGCCGCTTAACCAGCAGCCCGTAGACCTCATTTTTAACAGATTATACAGCTATAATTTTCTAAAGGGCTGTTATTAATGAGACGGAGCTCATGGCTATCTCAACGATTACACTAAGGAGGTTGATTATGAAAACCACCTGGATCTTAATTGCTAACGCGAGTGAAGCTCGATTATTTCAAGCAGAAAAAGTCACAAAAAAGATATTGCTCATCGATGAATTTTTCCATCCTGCCAGCCGCAAAAAAATTGCGAGTCTAGTCACTGACGTGCCAGGTCGCTATCGTAAATCGACCTCTACCCCGCTCAGCTCTTTTGAAGAGACATTTAATCCGAAGCAAGCAGAAGCCCTGCGTTTTGCGCGTGAATTAGCTGAAAAGCTCAACCTAGGGAGAGCCACTAATCGTTATACTAATCTTATTCTGGTAGCGCCGCCTCATTTTCAGGGCTTGTTGAATAAATGTTGCAATCACCATGTAAAAAATCTAATTAGCAACACCCTCGATAAAGATTACACAAAAATAAGAGAATATGATTTGCCGCATTACCTTAATGGCAAGCTATCATTTCGCAATGCCGCGTAGAGAAACGTTGACTCTAGATTACTAACTACCGGGCAGGTTTTTAGTGCTAATAGTTACAACTTACGTTGTAACTTGATGGGCCTGCAAACTGTCACCCGCGTTATTTTCTAAGAAATGCACAGTGGTTCCTATGCTGAGCTCTGCAAAAGGAACTTGGAGAACATTTGTTTCGTGAAAATAATATTCATTGCCCTCTGAGGTTTCAATGAATCCATAATCGGGAAACAAACGCACTATTTTGCCGGTAAGTTGCAGTTGGTGACTTTTAGTGGCACCTCGCAAAATATCGACGTAATCTTCTAGTTGGCGTTTCATCGCATTAAACGAATCACGAATTGCCACATACAAATCTTCATTGCGATGACTGTGACGATTTACTACTAGCACTTTACCGGGGACATCAACTTCAATATTAACTTGAAATTCTTTTCCTTGATGTTTGTTTTTTTGTGGCGCTTCAACCACAACTCGACAGTAAATGATGCGATCATATAAATGATGTAGTTTTTCAGCTTTTTGCCTGATTTTGGTGTCAATTGCTTCGGTGTGCTCAATGTCGCGAATAGTAATTTCTAATGGTAATTGCATAATAACCCCTTCTTATAATTGTCTTAACTTTTTAGCTCATCAATGTTTTAAAATATTAGGGTGCACTAATTTTTCGAAATCTTTATAAGACATCTTTATTAGCTCCGTATGTTTTCCTCCACTAAAAGCAATTTGATCATCCTTAGTTAATTTCTCTGAGACATACACGTCCATATCGTACAAATTACCAAACGGGGGCACTGCGCCCACTTCGCAATCTGGAAATTTATCTTGAAATTCAGATTCGCTTGCTAATTCTATTTTCGAGCCTTTTAAGAGCTCTTTCAAGGATTTTAAATTCACTCTTTGATGTGCGGGTTCAACCACCATTGCAAATTTATCATCTACTTTAATAATGACTACTTTTGCAAGATACTTACCAGAAATGTGACAATTAGCGGCAATTTCTGGTGCAGTATAGGCCGGTGTATGCTGAATTACTGAATAATTAACATGATTTTTATCTAAAAAATCTTTCACAATATGTTTAGCCATTGTAGTGACCTCCTGTAAAAAGAGAGCTACTTACTCATATTATAGCTTTATTTTATCAGAGCTTCTTTTGAATGATTCAACGCTATCTGGCGTGGACATAAGTATTACATCTGCAGGCCGATGCGCAAATAAGCCATTATCAACAACGCCTGTGATTGTTTTGATCTCATCTTCTAATTTCAAAGGTTCCATTATTTTCAAATTATAGACGTCGAGAATGATATTGCCATTATCGGTAATGCATCCTTCACGATAAACTGGGCTACCACCCAATTTTACCAGTTGCCTGGCCACATAGCTTCTTGCCATGGGTATAACTTCGACAGGGACGGGACAATCAACACCCAACACCGAAACTCTTTTCGACTCATCAATAATACAAACAAATTTTTTGGCTACTGTGGCAATAATTTTTTCACGCGTCAGTGCACCTCCGCGACCTTTGATAAGGTAGAAATAATCATTGACCTCATCAGCGCCATCCACATACAAAGCTACTTGATCAACTGTGTTTAACTCAAATACAGGAATGCCAAATTTTTTCAGCTCATTTTCAGTGGCTTTAGAACTTGCAATGGTGCCTTCAATTTGATGTTTAACCTTGGCGAGGGCCTCAATAAAATACTGGACTGTAGTTCCTGTCCCTACGCCTATGATGCCCTCTTCAGGGAGATATTGAAGCGCAGCTTCAGCCGCTTTTTTTTTCATTTCGTTGGCATTCATACAGGTGTCCTTATCGTGTTAAGAATAAATTCCAGCTTGTTTTAACAGAGCTTCCACAGACGGTTCACGTCCTCTAAATGCAATGAAAAGTTCCATAGGATCTTTTGCGCCGCCCTGCTCTAAAATATTTTCCATAAATGATCGTCCAGTTTCTTCATCGAAAATACCCTGCTCCGTAAATTTTGAGAAAGCGTCGCTTGAGAGAACTTCTGCCCATTTGTAACTATAATATCCCGCTGCGTATCCCCCAGAGAAAATATGAGAGAAGCCATGTTGAAAACGATTAAACTCTGGAATAGGAATGACGCACACTTGTTCGCGTGCTTCATCTAAAAATCGTTGTATTTGTTGTTCTTCTGCTTCATTGAAAAACATATGTAGGTGGAAGTCAAAAATCGCAAATTCAAGTTGTCGCACCATTTGCATGGCTGAATGAAAATTACGAGCTCGAATCATTTTGTCGAACAAATCTTGCGGCAGTGCCTCACCTGTTTTGTAATGACAGGCCATTAAATCAAGTGCAGGTTTTTCCCAGCACCAATTTTCTAAAAACTGACTCGGTAGTTCTACGGCATCCCATGGTACACCATTGATTCCAGAGACTTCAGCATAATCAATCTTGGTGAGCAAATGGTGTAGTCCGTGGCCAAATTCATGAAACAGTGTTTGCACATCGTCATGCGTAAAAAGAGCAGGGTCACCGCCGACAGGTCGGTTAAAATTACAGGTTAAATAAGCGATAGGCGTTTGAACGTGCGAGTTAATGAGCCGCCTAACGCGACACTCATCCATCCAGGCGCCGCCTCTTTTGTTGGGGCGTGCATATAAGTCCAAATAAAATTGTCCACGAAGTTCGCCATCTTGACCGTAAATATTAAAAAATTTAACATCGGGATGCCAAACTTCTACTCCTTGTACTTCATGGATAACGATACCAAATAACTTATTTACTATTTTGAAAAGGCCTTGCACGACTTGATCTTCGGGAAAATAGGGTCTGAGGTCTTCTTGTGAAATGTTGTAGCGGAATTCACGCAATTTTTCGCTGTAATAAGCAACGTCCCACGCAGCTATTTTTTCAATGGCGTATTTTTCTTTAACGAATCCATTGAGTTCATTATATTCTTCTCTCGCTTTCTCTACACTTGCGAGTGCGAGCGCGTTTAAGAAATGGATAACTTCCTCAGGTTTTTTTGCCATTTTTGGAATAAGCGAAAGCTCAGCATAATTGGCATAGCCCAGCACTTCGGCTAATTTTTTACGCGCGATGAGAATTTGCTTCATCACCTCAGTGTTATCCCATTTACCTGCGTTAGGGCCTTGATCTGAACTGCGCGTGGTGTAAGCGATGTACATTTCATGGCGGAAGCTACTGGAGTCCGCATAAGTTAGCACAGCAGCATAAGAAGGTTGTTCTAGCGAAAATAAATATCCTTCCATCTCCAGCGCTTCAGCCGCTTCTTTTGCACCAACGATTGCTAATTCAGGCAAACCCTTTAATTCTTTTTCATCGGTAACAATTTTGGTCCAACCTTGAGTTGCGTCCATTAAATTATGTTCAAATTTGGCGGTAAGCATTGAAAGAAGTTGTTGCAGTTCGCCATATCTTTTTTGTGCTTCGGGAGAAAGACTGACACCCGCCAGCTCAAAGTCTCGCAATTCATTCTCGATGACTTTTTGTTGGGCATAGTTTAATTTTTCGAACATCGATTGTTCTGCAATAGACTTAATGGCGTTGTATAAACCAATATTCTGGCCCATTTCAGTCGCATAATCCGTCAACTTGGGTAAGCAGGCATCATATACTGCCCGCAAGGCTTCAGTAGAACGCACTGAATTAAGATGACTCACCACTGACCACATCTGGCTTAGTCGATCATCCACTTCTTCGAGCGGAACCATTAAATTTTCCCAGGTTCGATCATTTTTTTGCTGCAGTAGCTGTTCAATCTGATGGCGATTTTCGTTTAGGATTTGATCGAGTGCCGGTTCGATATCTTTCGGCTCAATCGCAGTAAACTTCGGTAAAGAAGACATATTTAATAATGGATTCGACATACTAACCTTTTTAATTGTGCTCCGAGGAGCTATTCCTCTATCAGCTAATTGTAATGCTTAAATATTAACCTGAAGTCTTATATAAGGACCATAAAATCCTATATCTTGATCTTGTTTAATGAATGTTGAGAAATTATCTGTAAAACGCATGCTGTCTTTTACATTGAAGTAATGGTTGAACTGATAGCCTAGTTCTAAGCCCATTTGAGCACAATCTCGGAGTGCCATGGTATATGCGAAGCCCACTTTAGCATCCATTGCAGGCACAAGACGGGTACGTTTCTCTGGATTGAGTGCCGTGCTAAAGCCTGAGGAAGCGCTCTCTAGCATGCTACTATCGATATTCCCTATTAATAAGTCGGTTCCGAACTGTCCAATGAAGGAGAAGCCACACCCAATGGCCAAATCACCGGCCATACCCAGACGCGGCCCTATTCCATAAAATGAATTGTCTTGAGTGAGGGTGTCGGTTGCCACTTCGATAGGAAGGAAGGGAGCAATTGGCGAACCATTGGTAAACCCATCTGTATAAAGAATATCAATTTTTTCGATGATTTTAGCGTAAGACAAGCCTGCAAAGAAGCGTGTCATCAAGTGATAGAATTTAAGACGTCGTCCAATTTCGATATTACCTGTTTCCCAAGTAAAAGCGACCGAGGCTTGGGCTTCATTGGCAAATGCAGGAAATTGAACAAACACATCAGGCACACCAAGCTCAGCAAAATTTCCATTGGAGATCGTCCAAATAACTCCATCAGGCGGCGCAAAAGTTGTTTCGCTGTTACTCGATTTATAGGAAGCATAGTTAAGCGAAATGTCATTTGCGGTAAGCGGAACAATATATCCAAAATGGAGACGGTAACCGAACTCGTAATCAGGTGAGAGGATTTTCATATGAGAGCGAGCACTTGGATTAATCGATAAAGGAGTAAAAACACCGCCTCCCAGCGAAGGGATAAACTCGGGTAGAGGATCTGCAATACCATAATCAATATTTGGGGTATGTGCTTGCAAGTAAAAACTCTCTGCAGCAAATTCAAAGCCACCGCGTAAAATAGGAGCAAATGCCGTATAGGGTTGTCGCACTGTACAATCATCAGGGCAACCTCCAAATCCTGAGACGGTAAGATTGAGGTAAGGCCCGTCGACGGTAATATCATGTACCTGCTTGATATAGACGGCAGCATTATCGGTGGCATGCCTAAATGTGGTGGCTGCATTAAAATAATGTGTGGCCATATAGCCTAGATCAAAAGTCCATCTTGTTTTGCTAAAGAGACTGGTAGTGAATGCTAAGCCGACTTTAAGATCCATGAACGGTGAAGATTGGGTTTCAGAGTCGACCCTTACCCCTAGAGAGGCGGGTAATGTATCGTCTTCTTCATCAAGGTCGGTGATGGCAGCTATATCATCTTTATAACTACTATCGATGGATCCTACTAACAGTCCTCCCGCCAGCGTCGAAGTAAGTGCAAACCCGCCAATAGGTAATGTCATATTAAACCCTAAACGGGGTCCTATGCCGGTAAAGCTACTTTTTTGAACAACATCTTCTTGGGGAAAAACAAAACCAAGAACGCCTTGAGGGCTTACTTGATTATAGGTGGTATGTAAATTGGAATTGATGGAAGCGAATTGCACTCCCTCAAAAAGTCGCAACCACACGAGGGAATTGGCATTTAACGTTTGACCAAACTCCATATTGCCATCATGCAAATTGAAGGTGGCTTTAGCGCGCGCTTCAAGCGCTGTAGCGCGGCTATCAGGAGTGAGGAAAACGGGCGTGCTAAGAATGGTCCAGATAACGCCGGTTGGCGGTGCTATGACTGTGTCGTGGTCTGAAACTTGCGTTTGACGGTAATTAACGATGACATCATAAGGAGTATTGCGAAAAATATAACCCGCTGAAAGCATAACACCATAGGCGTAGTCCATAGCGACATTTTTTAGTGACGTATTTAGGCTGGGAACCGCAGGAGGACCCGCGAAACTTACCGCGGTGGTATCGAGTAAGGCGTAATCTAATTGATTATGTTCCACACTTAAATAACTCGCGCCCACACCAAAAATAAAGCCGCCTTCTAATTGAGGCACGCTCACCAATATAGGATCAATGACCACATCTGTTGGGCAAGCAATGCCGGAAAGGCCAATTGAAAAATAAGGGCCATCCAAGCTTAAATCATGGACATGTTTTAAATGAAAAGGAGTCGGGAAGCTTATACCGGTGCTTCGATACGTATCCACTGCATTAAAGTAATGATTTATTTCATAGCCCAATTCAATATCTAAACTTGTCGTGGTGCCACAAAAAGGATGATGAAAAATAAAGCCAAGTTGTCCATCAATATTAGGGACTACTCGATCCGTAGATTTGAGATTTATGGCGGTTGATCCTGGTGGAAATTGATCGTCGGTGTAACGCAGTTCGCTTCGAATGCTGCCTATTAAAATGGCATCGGTTAAATGTCCCACCAAACCAAATTCTTTGGTGAAAAAATATTTGCCATCGATTTGCACCGCGGGTCCCACTCCGCTAAAGCGACTTTTTTGCTCAACATAGGAATTGCCAAATGAATCAGGACCAAAAACCGGAAGTGGAAAAGCATTTAAATATGTCGTATCCAATTCACGATTTATTGCAGAATACTTCGCGCCTAAAGAAGTGCGCAGTTGGAATCGTGTGCCTCCGTAAATTTGTTGACCTATTGTTAATTTGCCTTGCTCTATATCCGTATCAAGGCGGGAAGTAGCGTGTAATGCTTGTATCGTTTCATCGTATAAAGGCAAAGGTGTCCAGAGTATGCCATCGCCAGTGGCAGTTGTAGCATGATTGGCTACCCCTGAAAAATTTAAAAAATCGAGGCGAATGTCGCGTCCCAAATAAGGATAGATATAGCCAATATAAGCACCATAACCAAATTCATGATCAGGATCCAAGGAGCGAATAGTACTGCCCGGACTGACGAGATACAGTGACCTGACAGGATCCGAAATGACATAATCTAATTGATTGTCATAGGGACGTTGATAAAAACCAATCAAACCAAAATTAAAACCACTGTTTACTCGCGGCACTAAGACTAAGTTAGGGTTAAGATTGTCGGGATAGACGCGAGCGAAGAAATTGGGGGTTTCTAAAATATGATCGAAGTAGGACATTTCTTGTAGATCTTGTCCTGTCACTAAAAAGGAAGCATGTTCGGTGGCAAGCGAAGGGGAAATGTAGCCTAAACAAATGAGTGATAAAAGCCATTTCTTCATTGTTTTTCCTTAACATTTGTTGTGCTACAAATCAGCCTAGATGAAGGTCTTGTTGGCCAATTTCAATGAAAACTGAACGTTCGCGCCAATTAAAAAATCATGACTGATAGCTATATTCTTTTAACATTTCAATGATGGGACCGGTATTAGGCTTAATACCGCGCCAAATATAAAACGATTCGGCTGCCTGCTCCACCAACATCCCAATACCATTAGCAAGGTGAGCGATACCATTTGAAACAGCCCATTTTAAGAATGGTGTGACGCTCTGTCCATACATTAAGTCATAACAAAAGGTACTTTTTGTATAAATCGTTAGAGGCAATTTTAAATCTAGGGTTTCATCCGCTAAGTTCATGCAATTTATGATGAGGTCAAAACTTCCCTCAATGTCGTCTAACCGACTCACCTCGATCTTACCGATGTCGTGAAATTCATCACGAATAGCGATTGCTTTTTCTAGGGTCCGATTTGCTAACATAAGTAATTTAGGCTTTTCTGACAGCAAAGGAAACAAAATTCCACGCACTGCCCCGCCCCCGCCTAATATTAAGACAGCTTTGTTGGCAATTGAGTAGCGATGGTTAATCGTTAAATCACGCAGTAAACCTATGCCATCAGTATTGTCTCCAAAGAGTTCTCCCTTGGTCTGAAGACTAATTGTGTTGACCGCATGAGCAATTGTGGCGCTTTTTGTATTCTGCGTCATTGCAGTGAAAGCCTGTTGTTTTAAGGGGGCGGTTATATTTAAACCCTTGCCGCCTCGCACAATAAACTCTTGTAGTGCCACTTGAAAACCATGCAATGGGACTTCAATTTTAAGATACCTTAACGATTGGCCGGTTTGTTTTGCGAATTGCGTGTGGATAAAAGGAGATTGGCTGTGAGTGACAGGGTTGCCCATGACTGCGTACAGATCTTTCATTTAATTCTAAAAGACTTCGATAGGATCTACGTCTAAAGACCATCGCACTTTTCGACCAGAGGGAAGTGCTTCAATAGCCTCTATTCTAGGATGTAAGGATTTTTGCAAAAAACTGCGTTGTTTAGTTTGTATTAAAAGCTGTGCTCTAAATTTCCCTGCTTTCTTTTCCATAAGTGCAGGGATGGGGCCGAATATTTGCAGGGGATGCTCATTTTCTAGTAACAAACTACGCACATCATTTAAGAAAAGTTGCGGTAGCGTGGCATCGGTTGCTTCTGCCCTGAATAATACTAAATGAGAATACGGCGGAAGATCAGCAGACTTTCGTTCGCTTAAAAGATGAGCGGCAAAATTAGAATAGCCTGATTTTAGTAGGTGCGCTAAAACGGGGTGCTCGGGATTATGGGTTTGGAGATACACTTCCCCGGGCTTGTCTGATCTTCCCGCTCGCCCAGCGACCTGAACAATAATTTGTCCCAGACGTTCGCTCGCCCGAAAGTCCGAGCTAAATAAACAACTATCCACGTCCACAATGGCTACCATGGTCACATCAGGAAAGTGATGTCCTTTCGCTAGCATTTGGGTGCCGATTAAGATTTGACTGGCACCACTGTGGATGCCGGACAACATTTTGTCCATGGCGCCTTTCTTGCGGGTACTATCACGGTCAATTCGAGTAATGGCTACCCCTGGAAAATGTTGCAGCAAAATCTTTTCCAATCTTTGCGTGCCAAGACCTAAAAATAATAAATCAGCGCTTTGGCAGGCATTGCATTGTTTTAAGACGCTGCGAACGCTAGCGCAGTGGTGACATACCAATTTTTCGAGATGCGCATGATAAGTTAATCTCGCGTCACATCGACTACAACTTGCAATCCAACCACAATGATGACAAAGCAGCGTCGGAGCAAATCCGCGACGATTGAGAAAAATTAATACCTGTCCAGAATTTTTAATATGTTCCTGCATTCTTTCTAAGATAGTGCTAGAAAATCCTTCATCGAGTTTTTGATTTCTTACATCAATGATGTGGAAGTGAGGTTGAACGGAATTTCCTGCACGCTTAGGCAGGATGAGATGCTGAAAACGTTTATGTTTAGCGTTATAGAGTGACTCTAAGCACGGCGTGGCACTCCCTAATAATACAGGGGCAGATTCAAGCTTACCGCGCATAATCGCTAAATCTTTGGCTGAATATCGAAAACCTGATTGTTGTTTAAAGGACGCATCGTGTTCTTCATCTAAAACTATAATTCCAAGCTGGGGTAAGGGTGTTAAGACAGCAGAACGTGTGCCAATAATAATACGGGAGATTCCCTTGAGTGCAGCTATCCAAGCATGGCCTCTTTCTTTATCGCTGAGCCCAGAATGCAATATACTGATTGGGACGGGAAAGCGAGATTGAAATCGTGCGACTGTTTGTGGAGTAAGCCCAATTTCAGGAACCAAAACTAGTGCTTGTTTGTTTTGCTTAAGCACTTGATCAATACATTGTAGATATACTTCTGTTTTGCCGCTGCCTGTCACACCCTCTAATAAAAAAGTAGCAAATCCTTCATTATCCAGAATGGCTGCAACGGCCTTGGTTTGATATTCATTCAAAGTGAAATAACTGGTGGTGGTTTTATTAGGCGATAAGGAGGATTCTTTACGCACATGCTTTCGTATAAAACCTTTCGCCAATAATGCGGTAAGCGCTTTTTGCTGCCCGCAGGCTTCCAACAATTCTTCTCGGCTCAAGCCATTGGGATGTTCTTTTAGTAAATGGATGAGTTTTTGTTGTTGGACGGCATGTTTTAATGCTGATTCAGTCGCGGCAGCCCCGAGTTCCGTTAAAGTGAAAATAGTATCTTCAGGCAAGACAGCGGGCGCGCCTTCTCGTAACAAGGGCGGCAAACTTGAAAAAATAACGTCACCGATAGGGTGCTGGTAATATTGGCTAGCAAAGTTATATAGTTCAAGGATAGTGGAGTTAAACAAGGGTTCTGTATCAATTATTTCGATGATAGGCTTAAGTTTATGTTCGGGGAGCGCGCTTGCCCCGACAATGTTGAGAATCACTCCAATGACCTGCCTACGGCCAAAGGGTACTCTCACTCGGGTGCCTACTTTTATATCCTGATTGAGTAATTCTGGCGGCAATAAGTAATCAAAGGTCTGCCGTAAGGGGGTCGAAAGTGCTACTTGCAAAATGTGTTTTTTATCCATAGTCGGCTATAATAATCAATTCATCCACTGAGTACGACATTTATTTGCATCTTAGAGCTAGCGGTACTATATTTTAATTAAGTGCCTTGTTGTTAGGTATTTATCCCTGAACTAACATTTTAGAATGATTAAGGGGAGTTAGTTTGAAACATTGTGAGCAAGTTTACGTAAAGTAAAAAGCCTAATGTGTCTCAACGAACTACCAAATTATACGAAAGAGAGCTCAGCGGTGACAATATCTCACCAAGGCACTCTCTTTTCATCTAGATCCATTTTTTCCATTTAAAAAATATCAATAAACTGATACCTAATATTGCCATTCCTAGGAGGGTAATATTTTCCGCGTCAGGTATTTGAAACACTCGCATGTGGGCAAAATTCATGCCAAAAATACTTGCCACTAAGTTGAGTGGTAAGAATATTCCGGAGAGCACTGTTAAGGTGCGCATGACTTCGTTGGTTCGATTGCCAATGAGGGAATAATGAAGTTGGATCAGGGTATCGAGGTCACCTTCCAGCTGGGTAGTGTAGCGTATGATTCGATGGATATGATCGGCAAGGTCACTAAAATGAATTTCAAGCTTCTCAACTAAGCCCACTTCATTATCTTGGCGCCATTGATACATCGCCTCTTGTTGATCTTCACTTTGTACTCTCAGCTTTCGAATTTCAGTTTTAAATTTCAAAAAATTGATCCAACCAAGTGATTGCTTGGTTTGTGTGAAAAGCTTTTGTTGCCATTGGTCAAATCTTTCCAACAGGGGGCCACGTAAATCTAAGAAATTATCGACAATCTCATCAACAAGTAAAAGAGTTAGCAAAAGTGAGTCAGTTGGGATATGTTTGCGCGCTGTTTGCAACCGTTTTTTTACTCGCTCAATGGCGTTATCGTGATTGCTAAAAGTTATCAGTAAATTTTTGAAGATAAGAAAAGAAACGGGCATTGTTTCGATGCTGCTATGGGTATTGTTGGCAATTAAGCTGCGAAAAATAAGAAGGTCATAGGCTTGGGTGCTGTCATAGAAGCAGGGATGATTTATATTTAAACAATCTTCGACATGGTTCTCATGGACGCGGTAAGTGGTTAAGTGCTCAATTTTTTCTATAACACTTAATACCTCTCGCACCTCAGCGTCTATCCAGATTAATTTATCTTCTGGGAGATCATTGAGTACATTGATTATTTGAGTGCTATGCTTTGTAAATTGCCAGATTTCCATAGTAAAGCTCTTTATATTGAAACATCGTTTATTCTTTTATAGATCGCTATTAAAATCAAATTATCTTATTATCACTGTAATTGATTAGAGGTAAAATGGACAAGAAGTTCTCCCATAAATTAATCGAATATCGAGGGAAGAAGTATATAGTTTTAGGATGGAGAGAGTGGGTAATATTGCCAGAGCTGGGAGTTTCCAGTATAAAAGCTAAAATTGACACTGGCGCACGCACGTCTTCACTTCATGCCTTTGGTATAGAGCGTTTTAGTCAACAGGGAAGAGATAAAGTCCGGTTTGATATCCACCCTATTCAACGCAATGACAAAACGGTAGTAAAGTGCGTTTCAGACTTGATCGATGTTAGAATGGTAACCGACTCAGGAGCGCATCGCGAATTGCGTTATGTGATAGAAACACCCATGATTATCGGGGATTTTTCTCGCTCCATCGAAATAACTTTAACGAATCGTTCATCAATGATCTATCGGATGTTGCTCGGCAGAAAAGCATTGCAACAGCATTTCATTATTGACCCTACACGGTCATTCCACACCTAGCGAGAATAGCGTAATCAATGAGAGTAGCAATTTTATCTGGAAAACCAAAACTGTATTCAACGGCCCGCTTGATTGAAGCGGCCGAAAAGAGAGGCCATGAAGTACATGTGGTTAACACGCTGCGTTGCTATATGAATATTGCCTCCAATAAAACGACCATTCATTACCGAGGTAAAGAAATTAACTGTTATGACGCGGTAATTCCCCGAATTGGTAATTCAATCACGTTTTATGGCGCGGCCGTGGTACGACAATTTGAAATGATGGGGGTATATTCCCTTAATGGTTCTGCCGGAATTGTTAATTCACGTGATAAATTACGAGCACTGCAATTTTTATCTCAGCAAGGAGTGGGTCTTCCTATCACTGGATTTGCCCACGCCCCCGATGATATTGGTGATCTAATCAAGATGGTTGGCGGAGCGCCATTGGTCATTAAGCTAGTCGAAGGCACTCAGGGAATTGGGGTGGTACTAGCGGAGACAGAAACTGCGGCAGAAAGTGTAATTGAGGCTTTTTTAGGGATGAAAGCGAATATTTTGGTACAAGAGTATATTAAAGAAGCGAATGGTGCAGATGTACGCTGTTTTGTTATTGGCAATAAAGTGGTAGCTGCAATGTTGCGTCAAGCAAAACCCGGTGGTTTTCGTTCGAATTTACATCGAGGGGGAGTCGCTAAAGAAATTAAGCTGACCACTCTAGAAAGAAATACTGCTATTTTAGCGGCGAAAAGTGTAGGTTTGCAGGTCGCAGGTGTGGATATGTTGCGCTCAGAGCGGGGGCCATTGATTATGGAAGTCAATTCATCACCCGGTCTCGAAGGGATTGAGCGTGCTACTGGCATTGATGTTGCCAGTCAAATCATTAAATTTATCGAGAGCAATGTTAAAAAACGCCCCCCTGATAAAAAGCTCAAGGATAAGTCATAACATAAAGTATTAGTAAGCAGCATGGATGCTATATGCCAAGGTTCATAATTAATTTAATAATTTCATTGGCATTACTCTCTCTCGCGGCGTGTGATAATCATCCCTGGAATGATCCTTATTCCGAAACAGATTCCAAAGCAAACATTCGGTACTCGTCATTTTCTGCATCACCAAAGACGCTCGATCCTGCTCGTTCATATTCAAGTGATGAAATCATCTTTATAGCCCAAATCTATGAACCCCCCTTGCAATATCATTATCTGAAGAGACCTTATACCTTGATCCCTTTAACGGCAGCACACATGCCGAAGGTTTTTTATTTAGATCAAGCGGGACAAAAATTACCGGCAGCGAGTAGTCAGGTTGCATTCACCGTTTACGAAATGGAAATTAAACCCGGAATTTACTATCAACCCCATCCCGCGTTTGCAAAAAATCAGCAAGAAGCTTTTGTTTATCAACAAAAAGCTCAAGATCATCAATCAGTCGCAGGTAAGGAAGCATTTATCTTTGCACAAAGGAGGGAACTCATTGCGGATGATTATGTTTATCAAATTAAACGTTTAGCCGCGCCTGGCATAAATTCGCCCATTTTTGGCATAATGTCGAGCAAGATTGTGGGGTTATCTGACTTCGCCCTGCTATTACAAAAAAATAAACCTCTCAACAATAAATGGCTAGATTTAAGAAAATACCCCCTAGTGGGTGCGAAAGCCATTGATCGCTATCGCTATCAAATTATTATAAAAGGTGTCTACCCTCAATTTATGTACTGGTTGGCTATGCCTTTTTTTGCGCCCATCCCGTGGGAAGTGGATGCATTCTATGCGCAACCCGGGATGAGAGAAAAAAATATTAGTTTCGATTGGTTTCCAGTAGGTACGGGTCCCTACATGCTAATAGAGAACAATCCAAATCGGCGAATGACCCTGGTGCGAAATCCACTCTTCCATCCGGAATTTTTTCCTGTGGAAGGGGAGCCCGGTGATAAATCCCTGGGCTACTTAAATCAAGCGGGGAAAAAGTTGCCCTTCATCAATCAAGTGGTTTTCACGTTAGAAAAAGAATCCATCCCTCGGTGGAACAAATTTTTACAAGGCTATTACGATCAATCGACCATCAGTTCAGACAGTTTTGACCAAGCAATACAAATCGATAGTAGTGGCTTACCCATTTTAACCCCGAGCTTAAAGAAAATGGGCGTTTATCTACAAACCACCGTCATGCAGGCCATGAGTTACATGGGATTTAATATGCGGGATGACGTCGTGGGCGGTAACAGCGAACGTGCTCGAAAATTACGATTGGCGATTTCTTTAGCGGTTGATTTCGAAGAGTACATTAATATCTTTTTAAATGGCCGTGGCTTGCCAGCGCAGGGGCCTATTCCACCGGGAATATTTGGCTATGAGACTGGCGCACCTGGAATTAATAATTATCTTTTTACCTGGAAAAATAATAAACCCACCCGACGACCTATAGAAGTGGCCAAACGCTTGATGAGCGAGGCGGGTTATGCCAATGGTATTGATCCTGTAACCGGGGAGCCTCTCATCTTAAATTATGATGTCGCTACCACAAGTGGGCCAGATGAAAAGGCATTATTAGCCTGGATGCGAGAGCAATTTGCTAAGTTAGGCATTCAATTAAATATTAGAAATACCGAATACAATCGTTTCCAGGAAATAATCCGTTTGGGTAAAGGGCAAATTTTTATGTGGGGATGGATTGCTGATTACCCTGATCCTGAAAATTTTTTATTTTTACTCTATGGCCCGAATAGTAAGGCATTGTACGGGGGTGAGAATGCTGCAAATTATTACAATAAAGAATTTGACGCTTTGTTTGATCACATGAAGAACATGCCTAACAGTAATGCTAGGCAACAAATAATTAACAAAATGCTTGAAATTATACGCCATGATGCGCCATGGGTCTGGGGTGTCTATCAAGAAGAATTCATTCTAAATCACGTGTGGGACTATCCTTCAAAACCTAATGTGATGAGTTATAACGCGCTGAAGTACCAGAAAATTAATCCCGTATTACGCGATAAATTGCGCCACGAGTGGAACAAGAAAGTATTGTGGCCGATTGGCGTTCTAGTTTTGATTTTTTTGATAGTGAGCCTACCGGTTTTTATTCGTTACACGCAAAAGGAGCGCAAGAGTGTTAAATAATCAACAGCAATGTAGAGCCTTTACATGCTAGCTTATATTCTGCGCAGAATACTTTACGCAATACCCATTATTATTGGAGTTAATTTCCTAACGTTTGTTTTATTTTTTATCGTTAATTCACCTGATGATATGGCGCGAATGCAGCTGGGGCAAAAACATGTGACTCCTCAAGCGATAAGTCTTTGGAAGCAATCCAAGGGTTATGATAAACCTCTTTTTGTTAATCCTACTCGGGGTGGTATTCAAAAATTTACGGATACACTGTTTTTTCATAAGTCACTCGCTCTCTTTGCTTTTGATTTTGGGACGTCTGATACGGGAAGGGATATTAGTTTTGATATTAGTGAGCGGATGTGGCCCAGCTTGGCTTTAGCGGTTCCCACCTTGGTGGTTGGCGTCTTTGTCTATATCTTTGTTGCCATGTTTTTAGCTTTCTTTCGCAGAACTTATTTAGATATCACCGGTCTTACAATCTGTGTGACGATGATGTCGATTTCTACCCTGTTTTATATTATTGGCGGTCAATATGTCATTGGGAGGGTGCTAAAACTGGTTCCCATTTCAGGTTATCAAAGCGGGGTGCAGGCGATTAAGTTTTTAATCCTCCCCGTAGTCGTTGGTATCATAAGTGGTTTAGGAGCAGGTGCTCGATGGTACCGCACTATTTTTTTAGAGGAAATTCACAAAGACTATGTTCGTACCGCTCGGGCAAAAGGCTTATCAGAACAAATTGTTTTATTTCGGCATGTGTTACGTAATGCGCTCATTCCCATTTTAACTGGCATTGTTGTGTTAATTCCCAGTCTTTTTTTAGGTAGCTTAATTATGGAATCTTTTTTTGGTATTCCTGGCTTGGGGAGTTATACGATTGAAGCAATAAGACAGCAAGACTTTGAAATTGTACGAGTTATGGTTTATTTGGGAACAGTCTTATATATTATAGGGCTGATTCTAACAGATCTTTCCTACACGATTGTTGATCCTCGAGTGCGTTTCTAAAATAATATTAACTAGCCAGGTTTTTTGTTATTCGGTGACCGGAAGAGTTGAGACCATGTCTAAAACATTTTCGCCGCAATGTTTGGCAATTTCTATCCGAGTGACTGTTTTGAGTCGTGTTGCTTCTCGCCAGTCCCTACTTCGTGGGTGTATAGGTTTTCCTATCCAGAGATGGATGGCATGGGGTCGAAAAAAAAGTCGCGAGCTTCTAAAAATTTGCCGTGTACCACGAATAGCTATGGGGCAAATGGGATAGCCCGTTTCTGTAGCGATTTTAAAGGCCCCCAGTTTGAAAGGTCTTAAACCAGCCGCGTAACTGAAGGTGCCCTCGGGAAATAATAATATAGAATTACCCTCAATTAACTTTGTTAGTATGAAATTAGTATCTGACATACTTTCTAAAAAATCTGCTCTTTCTACCGTTAGGTGCCCTAATTTAGTGATGAACTTTTTGATGATGGGAGCCTTAGCTAATTCTTTTTTACCGACGATTAAGACGCCGGCGGGGAGAATGCCACTCAAAACAACTGTGTCTAGGTAACTCATATGGTTGGAGACATAGATGGTGGATTGATTTTTATGAAGATGTTTGGCTCCCTTAATGGTTACCGGACATCCCATTAGCCTCAAGAGTGTTCGCGCCCAGAATTTACTGATCACTCGCGCAGAGTGTTGCGGTAAAAACCATAATGCTAGCCAGGTTGGCAGCATCGTAATAATTATAATTAACAAAACATACACTGTATAAATTGTGCGGAATAACTTTGCAGCTACCCTGCTGATGCTTTTGCCTCCCCCCAATAAAAATAATTTTACAAACTGTAACCATGAGGGGGTAACTTTTTTGGTTAACCTGCCTTGAAGATATAAATCTTTTGTATTGGATCGTTGTAATTTTCCGCTCGAGGTTTTAGGGATTGATTTAGGGGGCACTAAAACCACTCTATCGGGCGGATCACCTATAGAGGTGGTGATAGTTTCTATGATGTCATTAATTATTTTTTCTTGTTGCTGTAAGCGTTGTTCTCTTGTCTCAGCAATGACGATCAATTGTTCTGTGCCATGCTTAAGATTAACCGCCCCAAATGCAACGACGCAGCCTTTTCTTACTCCTTTAATCTGACCTGTTATTTCCTCAATTTCCTGGGGATACAAATTGCGTCCCGCTTTTACGATGATGTCTTTTTTCCTACCCGTGATGAATATTTCTTCATCCGCACGGTATGCCAAATCGCCACTTTCCCACCACCCATCATGATGAATTGCCTTAGTGGCCTTCGGGTGTCGATAATACCCTTGCATAGCGGAAGGACCTTTAAACTGCAACGTTCCTATGGCTCGATCTTTAAGCACGGCTCCTTGCTCGTTGACAATTCGAATCTCGTGATGAGGTAGGGCCTTACCGCATGACACAAATTCTATGCAATTTCGTTCTGCACTATCGCAAGGAGTGGCTACTTGTTCATGATTAAAATGATCACGATTAATTCTATCAATTCGCACGTGTCGGTTAAGAGGCGGAAAAGTTAATGCCACAGAAGATTCAGCTAAACCGTAGACTGGATAAAGGCTCTCAGCCTTAAAACCATATGGCCCAAAACGACGGAGGAAATTTCTAACCGTTTTCGGGTAAATGGCCTCCGCACCATTAAAAGCGAGGCGCCAGGAACTGAGATCAAGTCCCTCAATGACAGGATCCTCGATCTTAGACACACAGAGCTCATAAGCAAAATTCGGGCCGGCCGAAAGTGTAGCGCGATGATAATGTATTGCCCAAAGCCAGCGTTCGGGATGATTTAAGAAGGATAAGGGAGATAATATGGTAATCGGAATTCCAAAATAGAGACTACCTAACCATGATCCTATCAACCCCATATCATGGTAAAGAGGAAGCCAACTTACCGTCACATCGGTTGGCTTAATATTGATCGCTTCCCCAATCGAGCGAATATTTGAGAGTAAATTATAATGCGTGAGTAATACCCCTTTCGGATCCCCTGTGCTGCCCGAAGTATATTGAATTAACGCATTATCTGGGCCTGAGAGTAAAGTTTCGGCAAAAGGCGCATCGACCGTCATGAGGTTATCAATGGTAACGACTGCTTTTAAAGTCGGAATAAAATTACGCAAAATTCTATTGAGGATTTGTACTTCATCGAATGAAATCAGAATACGAACTTCAGCGTTGCGTAATATTTTAGCTTCTCTTTTCGCATATTCTTCAATGCGATCAGGTCTGAAAGGCGGGTAAATGGGAACCGGCAAGCCCCCCGCAAGCAGCACTCCAAAGAACGCGTAAAAGAAAGCTTCACAAGTAGGCAACATTATAGCGACCGTCTGGCGAGGCTCAAGACCCAGTTGCCGAAGCCCCTTTGCAGCCTTCAGTGCCTTTTCATAGAGCTGACCATAACGGATTATTTTTTCCTTGCCCTGCTCATCCTGTAAATAGAGGTGGATACGGCTAGGCTCGTGCTCAGCATATTTTATTAACACATCCACTAATGTCGCGCATTGGGAAGGGTCGACAATTGACTCATCTAGAGTGGGAAAGAATTCATGGTAATGAATGCGCCCCGGTGGATTAGCATCGTCAATAAAAGGGATGATATCTCGAATAGACTCTGCTTCTGCAATGAGTTGATCAGGTAACTGAATGACGAATGCTTTTTCAATGCGATGAAAAAGCTCAGCTCGTTCAAGGCTACCGATGCCCAGATCTTTTTCTAAGGAGGCATCGATAGCAACTGCTCGCAACGCTCGTTCAGATTCGAGCTCATTTAAAAAGTCTTTCACAATATGAAGAACTTGCAATTCCGTCTTTGAGGGCGCCGGAGCTTGTTTTTTCATCGCAATTGCTCATCCCGAGTAATATAATGAAATATTGTAATGAAATCATGTACAAAAATATATGTTGGAACATATATAGCTACTCTCTAGCCAACTAATTACTTTAGGGGGGGCGACATTTAGTGAACTAAGGACAGAATGTGAAATTTGATTTCGTCTTATTATGGAGCGACCTCCTCATTTACCTTCTGCTCACAACGTTGGTGCTGTTCACGGTTTGGACAAGCCGTTTAGAGCACTGGCGTGAACAATGGGCTAGAGTAGGTCAAAGCAAGTTGGGCATGATAGCGTTGGTCATTCTTGTCGCTTATAGCGCAGTAGCGGTGCTTGACTCAGTTCATTTTCGTATTATACAAAACCCTCATTCCACCGCACACAAGATTGAATCTACTCAAGTGATGAGCCTTTTAGATGTTTTATTAAGTCCGCTAGGCCAACAAGATGAAAAGACCTATTCCGCTCCTTTTTCCATTTATGCCAGCACAAAAACCTCAGAGTTTATTGATGGCAAGTTAGAAACATTTTATCCGCGGTTAATTTTTGCGGGCAAGTATTTGCAATCGCCTAACGATAAAGCGGCTGATATATTTAACAAAACAGTTGCAGCCGTCGCTGTTAGCTCAATCATCGCCTCTCTCCTACTCACCATTTTTCTCATTCGATTTGCTCGCAAACAAAAAATTTCCTTCTTCAGCGCGTTAAACAAAATAGTCCGTGGTGATACTAAAATTGCATGGCGTGAAATTTTATTCACTACTTTTTTTGTCATAGGGGTTGTCTGTTTTATCAAAGGGGTATCTCCTTATTACCATGTATTTGGGACGAATAAAATTGGAAACGATATACTGTACGAGACAATCAAAAGTATTCGTACAGGATTAATAATTGGGACATTAACCACATTGGTAATGCTTCCTTTTGCGATTTTACTTGGTACTGAAGCCGGTTATTTTGGGGGCTGGAGGGATGATATCATTCAATATGTATATACTACTTTAAGCTCTGTTCCGGGCGTGCTGCTTATTTCTGCCTCGGTACTTTCACTACAAGTTTTTATTTCTAATCATTCCGAATTTTTTCCCACGCTTGAAAGTAGAGCGGATGCAAGACTATTAGCCCTATGCCTAATCTTAGGCATAACGAGTTGGGCGAGTCTTTGTCGTTTACTGCGTGCAGAAACTTTAAAGCTGCGTGAGATGGATTATGTGAAAGCAGCAGTTGCACTCGGTGTGGTTAATATAAAAATAATTTGGCGCCATATTATCCCTAATGTCATGCATATTATTTTAATCACTGTGGTATTAGATTTTAGTGCATTAGTATTAGCTGAGGCAGTGCTCTCCTATGTTGGCGTAGGGGTTGACCCTATTACTCCCAGCTGGGGAAACATGATTAATAGTGCACGATTAGATTTGGCTAGAGAACCTATTGTCTGGTGGCCACTTTGCGCCGCATTTATTTTCATGTTCATATTAGTATTGGCAGCAAACTTGTTTGCTGATGCGCTGCGTGATGCCTTTGATCCTCGTTTACGGAATGAAGAGTGATGAGCGAATTATTACTCGATGTAAAAGATCTCATCTTAAAACTTCACTTAGAAGATAACGATACAACATTACTTAAAAGTGTAAGTTTTTCCCTTAAATGCAGCGAAACCTTGGCTTTAGTTGGTGAATCAGGCAGTGGTAAATCTCTTACCGCTCTTGCAATTATGCAGTTATTGCCCCCCGGAATAAATATTGTGCCTACGAGTAGCATACTGTTTCAAGGACAAGATCTGCTCACCTTTTCTGAATTGAAAATGCGACAAGTACGCGGCAAGAAAATCGCTATCATTTTTCAAGAAGCTATCACGGCTTTGAATCCAGTAATGACCATCGGCGAGCAAATTGTAGAGGTGCTAAATTTTCACTTTGATTTAACACGTAAAGACAGTTACCAACGTACGCTTTCTTTATTACAAGAAGTAGGAATGCCGACACAAGAATATTATTATAAAGCTTACCCCCACCAATTATCCGGGGGGTTAAAACAACGTGCAATGATTGCGATTGCATTGGCCGGGGAGCCAAGTTTATTAATTGCAGACGAACCCACAACGGCGCTAGACGTTACCTTGCAAGCTCAAATTATAAAATTGCTAAAAACACTCCAGGCTAAACGTGGAATGGGTTTAATTTTCATCACCCATGATTTGGGTATTGTTTACGAAATTGCAGATCAAGTTGTGGTTTTGTACAAAGGTCAAGTGGTCGAAACTGCTTCTTCCAAAAATTTCTTCGAATCACCGCAGCATCCCTACAGTAAAAAATTATTCACCTCCTTGCCGACCTGGCTTGCACATACAAAACGTGAAGCCATCCCTAATGAAAAGTCGCTCTTAAAGGTTGAAAATCTCAAAGTGTATTATCCCATCAAACAAGGAATTCTTAAGCGCACAGTGGACTACATTAAAGCGGTAGATGATGTTAATTTTGTACTGGGCGCTGGGAGAACATTGGCACTTGTGGGAGAATCTGGATCGGGTAAAACAACCACTGGAATGGCAATTGCTCGTCTAGCGAGAATTACCGGTGGACAGATATATTTCGACCATACAGATTTGGCGTATTTGAGGGGGGTTAACCTTCGTTCAGCGAGAAAAGATATCCAAGTTGTATTCCAAGACCCGTATGGATCTATGAATCCCCGCATGGTAATCAATGACATTATTATGGAAGGAATACGGAGTTTAAAAATCCCCATCGAAAATAAAGATGAACGTGTGAATACTCTTTTACAACAGGTGGGGTTAGATCCCGAGGTGAAATTTCGTTACCCCCACGAATTCTCTGGGGGTCAAAGACAACGGATATGCATTGCCAGGGCGTTAGCCGTGCAGCCCAAGCTGTTAATATGTGATGAACCCACGTCTGCTCTTGATGTTTCTGCGCAGATGCAAGTTTTACAGCTGTTATTAAAATTACAAAAAGAAATGGGCTTAACTTATTTGCTCATTACGCATAATATTGCTGTGGTGGCTTATATGGCAGATGACGTTGCAGTGATGCGAGGGGGTAAAATTGTTGAAGCGGGTTCAGTCTCTGAAGTATTGAGTAGACCCAAAAATCCCTATACACAAGATTTACTCGAAGCGGTACCAATGCTTCCTAAGAGTATAAAAATCATAAGTGAAAGCACCTAACATTTGGTATGAATTAATCAGCAAACATAATGAATTGAAGGTTTAAAAACATGGTAGAAAACATTGAGGACAATTTGTTATTTGAAGAAATCATGGGCGCAGGAGGCAGTGTAGGTCTTATCACTTTGAATCGTCCTGATGCTTTGAATGCCTTAACGCTGGATATGTGTATCGCAATCGATGACAAATTAGCGGAATGGGAAAAAATGGGTCACATTAAGGCCGTCCTCGTGCGGGGTGAAGGAGAAAAAGCCTTCTGTGCAGGGGGCGATATAAAATATGTTTATGATCAAGGTAAAAGTGGTGCCAAAAAATCTCGCAAATTTTTCTGGCATGAATATCGCATGAATCGACGTATTTTTCATTTTCCTAAACCCTACATAGCGCTTATGCATGGTATTACGATGGGCGGTGGCGTTGGACTTTCTGTGCACAGTAGCCACCGTGTGGCTGCCGAAAATTTGGTTTTTGCCATGCCCGAAACAGGTATTGGTTTTTTCCCAGATGTGGGTGGCAGTTATTTCTTACCCCGATGCACTGGCAATACCGGTATTTATATGGCAATGACAGGCGCAAAGTTGCATATCGCAGATGCGATTTATGCCGGAGTGGTTGATCATTTAGTCCCGAAGGAAAATTTTGAAGCGCTCATTACCGCCTTAGCTGAAACGAAGTTAAGTGGCAATGTTAATATGCAAGTATCAGATATCATCGGTTCCTACACCATGGATGCTGATAGTATGGATATTTATAAACCTCATCTACTCGAACATAGAGCAGAAATAAATCAGTGTTTTGCGGCTCATACGCTTGAAGGTATCTTAGAAGCACTGGTGAAATCACAAAGCGATTGGTGCCAAATCATCATTGCAAAAATGCTGGAGAAATCCCCTACTAGTCTCAAAGTCACCCTGAAACAATTATTATTAGGTTCGCAAATGGATTTTGATGATTGTATGAAACTCGAATATCGTGTTGCTCAACGTTTTTTAATGCACCCCGATTTTTATGAGGGCATCCGTTCAGCTATTATCGACAAGGAGCATATCCCTGCGTGGAAACCGGATAACCTAGAGGAATTAACGCCTGACATCATCAATGAGTTTTTTGCACCGTTAAAACAAGAACTCAGCTTTGAGAAAAAAGCCGTGGTGAAATAATGGTGGCTATGGGTGGACTCGAACCACCGACCTCAGCATTATGAGTGCCGCGCTCTAACCAGCTGAGCTACATAGCCAATTTTATGCATAAAGGGCCGATGATTCTGGCTTTTCACCTATCAGTTGTCAAGTATTTAAGGGTGGGCACTTTATCAGCTCCACATTATTTCCGTTCGCGGGTGCCCATCAAACATTAAAACGAAAATGCATTACATCTCCGTCCTTCACGATATATTCCTTGCCTTCAAGCCTTAATTTGCCGGCATTTTTTGAGCCTTGCTCGCCCGAATATTGTAGAAAATCACTAAAGGCAATCACCTCTGCGCGGATGAATCCTTTTTCAAAATCACTGTGGATGACCCCTGCTGCTTGTGGGGCAGTCGCCCCAATCGGGATGGTCCATGCGCGTACTTCCTTCACTCCAGCGGTAAAGTATGTTTGTAATCCTAACAAATCATAGCCTGCATGAATGACACGATCCAAACCAGGTTCTGTTAATCCAAGGTCCGTCAAAAATGCTTGTTTATCCTCTTCTTCCAACTCCACTATTTCGGCTTCTAGTGCGGCGCAAACAGCAACCACTGAAGAATTTTCTTGGGCAGCAAAATCCATTACCTTATCCAGGTAGGGATTGTTGGTGAAACCGCTTTCATCCACATTCGCAATATAAAGCGTGGGTTTTACTGTCAATAAATGGAGGGGTTGCAACAAGATTTTTTCTTGGTCGGTAAGATTGAGGCTGCGTACAGGGTTTCCTTCATTAAGGCAGGCCTGAACTTTATCTAAAAGCGCTTTTTCAGCCATAGCGGCTTTATCGCCCGTCCTCGCTTGTTTCGATACTTTGAGTAGATTTTTATCAACCGTTTCTAGATCTGCAAGCGCTAATTCTGTATTAATCGTTTGGATATCTGAAAGGGGGTCAATCGTATCGGAGACATGTATCACATCAGGGTTATGAAAGCAGCGTACTACATGTGCGATGGCATGGGTTTCTCGAATATTAGCCAAAAATTTGTTGCCTAAACCTTCTCCCTGAGAAGCGCCTTTTACTAACCCTGCAATATCCACAAATGTCATTGTGGTGGGGATGATTTGCTGGGGCTTAACAATGTCAGCCAATTTTTCCATACGTTTATCCGGAACACCTACTATCCCAATATTAGGTTCGATAGTGCAAAAAGGATAATTGGCTGCTTCAATGCCCGCCTTGGTGAGTGCATTAAACAGTGTTGATTTGCCCACGTTGGGTAAGCCAACAATGCCACATCTAAATCCCATGAGAACCTCTTTTTTTATTCGTTATGTAATAATCTAATGGCCTGTTGGAACTCCCCCACTAGGAAGCTCGGGAGCACTTTTTGCGCCGCGACAATGGAGTCGATAATCAATTCAAAATCTTTTTTCGAGGGTGAGTTCAAAACATAATCAGTGACTTGATCTCGATGTCCCGGGTGACCAATGCCGATGCGTAGTCGATGAAAATTTTTAGTTTGGAGTTGTTGGATAATATCTCGCAAGCCATTATGTCCGCCGTGCCCTCCTTCCTGTTTGAACCGGATAGTCCCTGGTGGAAAATCAAGCTCATCATGCGCTACAAGGATGGCTTCGGGAGGTATTTTGTAAAAATTCGCCATACTCTTGATTGATAGTCCGCTGCGATTCATAAAGGTAGTGGGGAGGAGTAGCCAGTATTCTTGTTGTTGTATTTGAATGCGGCCAATGCGGCCTCCGAATTTGGCTTCTGGCTTTAATTCTATGCCATTATCTTGAGCCAGCATTTCAACAAACCATGCACCAGCATTATGTCTGGTCGCCTTATAATTGGGGCCTGGGTTACCCAGGCCGACAATAAGCTGAATTTTATCTTGCAAGTTAAACCTCGGATTCACCCTCTGGTTTTGCAGCGGATTCAGGAGTTTCAGCAGCAGGTGTTTCTTCAGCCACTGAGGGCTTATGAATACTTACAACAGGCTGGTCGAATTCTTTGCCTTGCGCTAAAGCAGTAATTTCTACTCCCTTAGGCAATTTTAATTCTGATAAGTGAATTGCATCGCCAATCGATAAACCTGAAAGGTCGATTTCGATAAATTCTGGCAAGTTACCCGGCAAACAACGAACTTCAATGTCTGACATAAGATGAGAGACTATTCCGCCTTGAGTTTTCACTCCAGGGGAAACCTCTTCACCCTTGAAATGAAGGGGAACATTCATAGTTATCTTGGTTTTAGCGCTTACTCGAAGAAAATCAGCGTGTAAAATTTTAGGCTTGCTGGGATGACGATGAAGATCTTTCAATACCACCTTTTCTTTCTTGCCACCAATGCTCAGGGTAAGAATGTGTGAGTAAAACCCTTCATTTTCTAGTGCGTGGACAAAGGTATTATGGTCTAAACTAACCATCTCAGGATTTTTGTCACCGCCATAGATAATCGCGGGAAATTTATTCTCTAATCGACGCATGCGCCGGCTGCTGCCTTTGCCATTTTCTGCGCGGGTTTCGGCGGTTAGCTCGTAGGTTTCGGACATTGTGTTCTCTCCAGGATGCATATGCAAAAAAAATTAATCGCATATTCTACTAGGTTTTCAAGCAAAAAAAAAGTGGCTGATTAGCCGCTAGAGGCGAACGTCCATATTTGGCTGAATTCGAATGAAAACTCAAAAGAAAGCTGCTCACATACTTGTGTATGCTGCGCTTTTTCTTTTGAGTTTTCATTCGAATTCAGCGCAAATCTGAACGTTCTTGCCTGTCTAGATTGGTGCTGGATAAGTAATAAAAGTAATCCAAGAAGGTCCGGCGCTGCTATTACAGGTTTAGTGCGCCTCTTTGTTAATCAACGAATAATGAGCTGACGGATTCCTTGTGATTTACTCTGTAGATGGTCTCAGCGATGATGTGACTTAGGCCTAGCTGGCGAATTTTATGGCAACCTCTCGCTTTTTCGGTCAAGGGGATGGTGTCGCTCACGACAACTTCATCTAATGCAGAAGATTCAATGTTTTCGATGGCTGAACCAGAGAAAATAGGATGAGTACAATATGCTGTCACGGTGGCAGCGCCATTTTCTTTCAGAGCGGTCGCAGCGTGTGTGAGAGTGCCTGCCGTATCAACCATATCGTCAACGATAATGCAGTTTTTGCCTCCAACATCACCAATAATATGCATCACTTCAGCTTGGTTATGGCTAGGTCTTCTTTTATCAATAATGGCTAGATCCGAATCATTTAAGCGTTTTGCAACTGCTCGGGCGCGAACTACCCCTCCTACATCCGGAGACACTACAGTTGGACTGGGAAATACTTTTTTAGCCATGTCATCTAGCATAACAGGTGTGGAGTAGACGTTGTCTACAGGCATATAGAAAAAACCTTGGATTTGGTCTGCATGTAAGTCAACTGTAATAAGTCGGGTAATACCCACGGAGGCCATCATGTCGGCCACCACCTTCGCGGTAATCGGTACGCGAGCTGAACGCACGCGTCTATCTTGGCGCGCATAGCCAAAATAAGGCATTACCGCCGTAATACTTGACGCAGATGCTCTTCTCAAGGCATCGGCCAGAATAATAAGTTCCATGAGGTTGTCATTAGCAGGCGCAGACGTTGATTGTAGGATGAAGGTATCCCGTCCTCTAACATTTTCTAATACTTCCACCATAATCTCGCCGTCACTAAAACGACCCACGATAGCGTTGCCTAATGGAATTTGCAGATGGGAAGCGATTTTTTCTGCTAGTAAGGGATTGGAGTTGCCACTAAAAATTTTTATTTCACGCACAGATTTTTTCCTTGAGGATAATTAGTGACAGTCATCATACTGGATGAATTAGGTAATAGATTAATGTAAAAGTCAGTTGGCTGGGGTGCTAGGATTCGAACCTAGGAATGCGGAGATCAAAACCCCGTGCCTTACCACTTGGCGACACCCCAATATTTTCAATAGCATTATGTAAGGGCGAGTTGTTCAACCCTTTAACAGTGATTCCCTTTAGCGATGCTGGAATTTCCTTGGCTGCTTTCATGGCAGCTTCTTTATCATTAAAAATTGCAAACACTCCGCTGCCCGTGCCAGTCATTCTGGCCGCCGCAATTTCATTCAACCAATCTAATGCGGTAGCGATTTGAGGAAAGCGTTTTCTTGCAACTGGCTCACAATCATTATGCGTGCCTTCAAAATACTCGGTTATTGTGATCTCTGGAGTGTTGCGTGTCAATTCCGGATCAGAAAAAATTTTACTTGTGTCCACGGTGCAGTCCGGCAACAAGAGTAAAATCCACTTTTCTTCAGGATGTATATTCGTTAATTGTTCCCCAATGCCCTGTGCGAAAGCCGCTTTACCGTGAATAAAGATGGGTACATCAGCCCCAAGCTCAAGACCTAAGGCCGCTAGCTCTATAGGATTCAGCTGCGTTCCCCATAACAAATTAAGGGCAAGTAACGTGGTGGCGGCATTCGAGCTGCCTCCTCCAAGACCGCCACCTCGGGGAATACATTTTTCAAGTTTGATATCAATTCCTAATCTGCAGCCAGTTTGTTTTTTTAGTAGATACGCCGCCTTAGTCACTAAGTTACTTTCATAGGGAATAGTTGGATCAGAGGATTCAACGAGAATCTTGTCATCAGTTCGTAACTGAAAAACCATATCATCACAAAGATCAATGAACTGAAAGGCGGTTTGTAGCAAATGATAGCCGTCGGGTCGGCGCCCGACGACATGAAGAAATAAATTTATTTTGGCGGGCGAAGGTAAGCGAACCTCGACCACTAATTGAGATTCCAACGATTAATGACGAGCTTTACATGCAATTGCTGATTGTCCATGAGAATCTTGCGTGGGAGATCGGCATTGCCTTGGGTTTGGAACGATTGAAAGCGTATAGCCCAGCCTTGTTGCTCTAGTAATACGAGGTGACCATATTCATCGCGCATTTGTTTGCCACTTGCGCCTGAGGCGGGTAAGCCGCGAACCCAATAAAACATATTAGAAACGGGTAAATACCATCCTAATTGTTGCCGCATCAATGCCTCTGGAGTACTAGCGGAATAAGAACCCGTTGGTTTAAATAGGGTGACACGTCCCGGCAAACCTTGAATTCCAATACTACCTAAGTTGAGCGGACCATAGATATCGATTGCATACCTGTTATCGATTTGTTTCCATGTGAACGATCCCATTTGAGTTTTGCCTCTACTGGTTATGCTCATGGCGCCTTGTATGTTCCAGCGTGTAGTATCGGCAAGCGTTAATTTTCTTTGTTTCCAGGGTGTAACGCGATAAGTGGCTTGGTCAACCGGAGGTTCCATATTGGTAGCGCAACCATATAAAAATACCGCAACGAGAAGGGACGCAGAACACAGTAACTTACGCATTATAAATAACTCTTTGTAATAAAATTGTTGGTAACTATCAGCACTAATTTAGAATTGGCGAGAATGTTTCAGATTTGAAATTCAGCTAAATATGGACATTCGCATCGAGAGGCTGAACAGTTGCAATTGTTCAAAGTTTACCAGTGCCTGGTATTTAATTGCAAAGCAAATTCTCACATTTGACTCTAGGGGTTTTGTGGTTACACTTATACTTTATACTCATCACGCGGAGAGCAACTAGCTTAATGACCCTATTAGCCTGTGGCATTAATCATCTTACAGCACCTGTTGACTTGAGAGAGCAGGTGGCTTTGTCCCCTCTACAAGCAAAAAATGCGTTGCAAGAATTAATAAGTATCGGAGCAGTCAATGAAGCTGTCATCCTTTCTACTTGTAATCGTGTAGAAATTTATAGTGAAGTGACGGATTTTAACAAAGTTCAACAATGGATTAGCCACAATCTAGCTCTTCCAGTTGATCCCTACTGGTACTTTCACACTGAACGTAATGCCGTTTCGCATATTATGCGGGTCGCTAGTGGTTTAGACTCAATGGTAATGGGTGAGCCCCAGATTTTGGGCCAGATGAAGGATGCGGTCAATTTAGCACAGGAAGTGGGTGCGCTGGGTAGTGGGTTACAACGACTTTTTCAGCGCGTTTTTAATGTCACCAAACAAGTACGCACCGATACTAAAATTGGAGCCAATCCTATTACGTTAGGCTTTGCCGCCGTCACGTTAGCGAAACGAATTTTTAGTGATTTATCAAAGCGCAATGTGTTGCTTATTGGGGCGGGAGATATTATCGAACTTGCTGCGCTCCACTTGTTCAATCAAGGGATAAAGCGATTTATCATTGCTAGCCGATCTTTATCTAAAGCTGAAAAATTAGCAACTAGAGTGCATGGTCATTGGATACCGATGGGAGACATACCTCTTTATTTAACGGATTCTGATATTGTGATCAGTGCAACGGGCAGTGAATTGCCGTTGCTCGGTAAGGGCGCTGTAGAAAGAGCGATTAAAGCGCGGAAACATCGCCCTATTTTTATGGTTGATTTAGCCGTGCCGCGTGATATTGAGCCCGAGGTTGGAAGTTTAGAAGATATTTATCTCTATAACATTGACGATTTGAAAACAATTATTGATGAGAGCAAGCAATGCAGGGAAGATGCAGCGTTGCATGCTGAGGGAATTATAGAACTACAAGCTGAGCACTATATTCGTAATATACAGTCTTTAAATGCGAGCAGCTTAATTCGACAATTTAGAGCAGAGCTGAATACGATAGCGCAACAAGAGGTGCAGAGAGCATCAGTTCGATTAGAGCAAGGTGTGGATCCAAAAATAGTGATTGAACACGTATGCCATAATTTACTGAATAAGTTTTCTCATGCACCATGTGCCAAAATGAAGCAGGCAGGTTATGATGGAAGACTCGAACTTTTAGCCTTTGCGCGGCAACTGCTCGATATTAAAGATTAAATTTCCGAACAGAGTTAAATTTATATCATGAAAGAATCAATCCAACGAAAACTGTTCATTATGGTTGAACGTTATCAAGAAGTCAGCTTACTGCTCAATGACCCTATGATCATTGGCGACCAAAATAAATTCCGGGAACTTTCTAAAGAGTATGCTCATTTAGAACCTTTAATGGAATGTTTCAAGCTATATCAACAAAATCAAGAAGCCATACAATCCGCTGTGGCGCTTCAAGAAGATGCTGACCAAGAATTACAAAATTTGGCATCTGAGGAATTAGAAAACCTTTATCCTCAACAGGAAACGTTCGAATTACAGTTACAAAAACTATTACTGCCGCCCGATCCAGAAGATGACCGAAATATTTTTCTCGAAATTCGTGCCGGTGCTGGTGGAGACGAGGCCTCCATATTCTCCGGTGATTTATTTCGAATGTATTCGCGCTATGCTGAAGAAATGGGTTGGAAAGTTGAAATTGTTTCAGAGCATTTTGGTGAGCATGGTGGCTATAAAGAAATTATTAGTCGTATTACGGGGAAGGGCGTGTATTCGAAGTTGAAGTTTGAATCGGGAGCCCACCGTGTTCAAAGAGTGCCCACAACCGAATCGCAAGGGAGAATTCATACGTCAACTTGCACCGTTGCAGTCATGCCTGAGGTTGATGAAATAGATGCTATAGAAATCAATCCTGCTGAACTTAAAATAGATACCTATAGGGCTTCTGGGGCAGGCGGACAACACGTTAATAAGACGGATTCTGCAATTCGTATTACGCATTTACCAACAGGTATTGTCGTTGAATGCCAAGATGAACGATCTCAACATAAAAATCGTTCGCGAGCGATGGGGCTATTACAATCCAAACTATTAAGCCAAGAGCGTAATAAGCAACAACGTGAGCAAGCAGAGACTAGACGTAATCTGGTAGGCACAGGAGATCGTTCCGAGCGGATTCGAACCTACAACTATCCACAAGGTAGGGTAACTGATCATCGCATCAATTTAACGTTATACAAATTAGACGAAGTTGTCGAAGGCAAATTAGATTCCATCATTGAGCCACTCGTTAATGAGCATCATGCCGATCTCCTAGCTAATCTTGTCGAATCCTAACTTAAGAAATTGTTATGCCTGTAAAAGAAGTCCCTTTAATAAAGGAAGCGCTCAAGTTTGGTTATGAAACCTTGCAGTCTCGTCCTAGCTATCGACTCGAATCTGAAATTCTATTATCGCATGTCCTAAATGTGGGGCGGCCTTATCTCTATTCTCATGATCAACAACCGTTGTCTAATAAAGAGTGGCAAACTTTTCAAGATTTTTGTCTGCGATGTAAAAAGGGTGAGCCCATTGCTTATTTAACGGGTTACAAAGAATTTTGGTCTCTAGAATTTGAGGTAAATAAGCACACGCTTATTCCGCGTTGGGAAACAGAATTGCTCGTGCAGGCAACATTAGAAAAGTTTGCTCGTGAATCACAACTTGCTGTATTAGATTTAGGTGTGGGGTGTGGAGCGCTCGCTGTGGCTTTAGCAGTGGAACGCCCCGCCTGGGATATATATGCGGTGGATATCTCTGGTGATGCAATCGAAGTCGCAAAACGTAATGCAGGTAAATACCACGCCAAAAATATCACCTTTGTAGAGTCGGATTGGTTTCTTCAGATGCCCCAACAAAAGTTCGATGCCATTGTAAGTAATCCTCCTTACATTGCTGAATCAGATCCGCATCTTGCCGCATTAAATTCAGAACCCCCTGCCGCGCTAGTCAGTGGCAAGGACGGTTTAGACGCTCTTGGTAAAATCATCGAAGGTGCTCCTGATTTCTTGAATCAAGATGGCTGGTTGCTTTTAGAGCATGGTTACGATCAGGCAGAACGGGTGCGTACTTTGCTGCATACCAGAGGATTTACTGCAGTTAAAAGTCATCCAGATTTGGGAAATATAGAACGCATTACTATTGCGAAATGGGTAAGGTAAGAAAATGAAGATAATTTTTGCTAGCAGCAATCAAGGAAAGATCAAAGAGATCAATGCACTCATTCGTCAATCTGCTATAGAGGTCATTCCTCAAGTAGAAATGGGAGTGCCGGATATTGCAGAGACGGGACTTACCTTCATTGAAAATGCACTGATTAAAGCAAGAAACGCAACAGAACTTACTAAATTACCCGCCATGGCGGATGATTCCGGCTTGGTAGTTCCCATATTAAACGGAGAGCCGGGAATTTTTTCAGCGCGTTATGCGGGAGAGGCAGGTGATCATACTAAGAACATCACAAAATTGCTTACAAAATTGCAAGATGTTCCTCCTGAAAAACGCATCGCTTATTTTTATTGTGTGATCGTTATGTTACGCCATAAAGATGACCCCTGCCCGATTATTTGTGAGGGGATTTGGCACGGTAGTATTTTAATGCAGCCTAAAGGGGAAAAAGGCTTTGGCTATGATCCAATTTTTTATGTTGCAGATTATAATTGCTCAGCAGCAGAATTAACGATGGAAGTTAAAAATGAAATTAGTCATCGCGGGCAAGCGATGACTGATTTGATCCAACAGCTGCAAAGCCTCTAGAGGCGAACGTCCATGTTTGGAATTCAGTGCAAATCTGAACGTTCTTGCGGAATACTATTCTCTACTCAACTTTGCGGTTTGAAGTCTAAGTAAGTAATCTTGCCAATTAGAATCAAACTGCACGCTTAGAGAGTGAAGAATTTCCCACGTGTAAAGACCCGTGGAATGTCCGTCATCAAAGATTAATTTAATGGCGTAACTTCCAACAGGTTCAATGTTTATAATGCTCACATTTTTTTTCCCGGCGACGAGTTTGCGTTGATCTTTGCTATGTCCTCTTACTTCCGCAGAGGGAGAAAAAACACGCAAGTATTCACAAGGTAGCTGATAGACAGAACCATCATCAAAAGTAAGTGCGAGCACTTTTGATTTTTTATGTAGATGAATTTCGGTGAGTGATTTCATATTGCTTAAAGAATATACCTGCTTAAATCTTCGTCTTTTACTAAATGTGCGAGTTGTTTGTTTACATATTTCTTGTCGATCGCCACTTTAGTTCCCGCTTTATCAGGGGCTTCAAAAGAAATTTTCTCAAGTAATTTTTCCATAATGGTGTGCAATCTTCTGGCGCCAATATTTTCAGTACGCTCATTAACCTGATAAGCAATTTCAGCAATGCGTTTGATACCGTCAGGTGTAAACTTAATTTCCACCCCTTCAGTGCCGAGCAGGGCAATATATTGCTCAGTAAGTGATGCATTAGGTTCGGTTAAGATACGAATAAAATCTTCTGCAGAAAGTGCATTTAATTCAACGCGAATGGGCAGCCTGCCTTGCAATTCTGGAATTAAATCGGAGGGCTTAGCTAAATGAAAAGCGCCGGATGCAATAAACAAAATATGATCTGTTTTGAGCATGCCGTATTTGGTAAATACAGTGCTACCTTCAATAATAGGTAATAAATCGCGTTGCACCCCTTCTCGCGAAATATCGCCGCCGCCACCATATTCTCCGCGCTTAACAATTTTGTCCAATTCATCGATAAACACGATACCGTTTTGTTCAACACTGTTAAGTGCGCGGCTGCGAATATCATCTTCATTGATGAGCTTATTTGCTTCATCTTCCGTCAACTGTTTTAAAGCGTCTTTTATTTTCATCTTACGAGACTTGGTTCTGTCGCCTGCAATGTTTTGAAAAAGATTTTGTAACTGACTCGTCATCTCTTCCATGCCAGGAGGTGCCATTATCTCCACGCCAACACTCGAACTTGAAACGTCAACTTCAATGTCTTGGTTATCAAGTTCTCCCTCGCGTAACTTTTTTCTAAATGTTTGTTTTGCCGTTGACTCCTGCTCTTCTACATCGAAACGGGGTCCTCGTGCGCGAGGTAAAAGAATTTCTAATATACGTTCTTCCGCGGCTTCTCCTGCACGTTGTTTTACTTTAGTAATTTCTACTTCGCGGGTCATTTTTACTGCAATATCGACTAAGTCACGGATGATAGCTTCTACGTCGCGCCCCACATAGCCGACTTCAGTAAATTTAGTCGCCTCGACTTTAATAAAGGGTGCTTTTGCAAGCTTTGCTAAGCGTCTTGCGATTTCAGTTTTACCTACCCCCGTGGGCCCAATCATTAATATGTTTTTAGGGGTAATTTCTCTTGCGAGCTCATCGTCAAGTTGCATTCGGCGCCATCTATTACGCAGTGCATTTGCAACGGCGCATTTAGCTTTATCTTGTCCGATAATAAATTTATCTAATTCATGGACAATCTCTTTTGGGGTCATAATGGAATTTAATTCATCATTAGGCATTTGTTATCTCTGTCTGGGATTAAAATGATTAAGCATTTAACTCTTCAATTGTTAAATTTTGATTAGTGTAAACACAGATATTGGCTGCAATTTCTAAGCCTTTGGTTACAATTTCTCTAGCACTTAGTGTCGTGTTTTCGAGTAAAGCTCTTGCAGCTGATTGGGCATAGGGACCACCAGAGCCGATGGCCATGATGCTATTCTCTGGTTCAATCACGTCGCCGTTACCGGTGATAATTAAAGATACATTTTTATCGGCCACGGCTAATAAGGCTTCAAGACGGCGCAACATCTTGTCAGTTCGCCAATCTTTGGCTAGCTCAACTGCAGAGCGCATTAAATTTCCAGAGTGTTTCTCTAATTTGGCTTCAAATAATTCAAATAAGGTAAAGGCATCTGCAGTGCCGCCCGCAAATCCTGCAATTACCTTATCTCCGTAAAGACGTCTTACTTTTCTGGCATTGCCCTTCATGACAATCGCCTTACCCAAGGTGACTTGACCATCACCTCCAATCGCTACTTTACCGTCTCTGCGTACGGATAATATGGTAGTGCCTCTAAATTGTTCCAATACCCTATCCTCATTTGATCTCATAGAATACTACTTATGGGGGCGTAATATTCTATTTTCAAGCGAGTTAGGAGTTGTTTAGTGTGCAGAGAATAGAATTATCCTTTAATTGTTTTTGTACCTTAGTGGCTTCTGTCTTCGAAGCAAAGGGGCCTACAACAACCTTAAAACAATGGTCTTTTGGATTCTTTGCGATATCAACTTGATCAATTCCAAGCAATATTAATTGAGCCTTAAGTTGGTCAGCCTCGGAAAAATTTTTAAATTTACCCATATCTAGGCTATACGTCGGAATTTGGATTTTCTCTTCTGCTTGCCCCTTCGGCAGACTTGAGTTTTCATCTTGCGATGAAAGTAAGTTATAAAACTCATATTGTGGATTTTTAGCCGAATGGCGATCTTCCTCTTGCAAGGGCGCGTTAGCGTGTGTTTTTTCTTTAGGGTGGGAGGACGCGGCGATAGGATGTGGATGTTTCGGCGGATGTTTTATTTCTTCTGTTACAGTGGTTAATTTTAAGGTGGATTCGGGTAATGTTTTAGTCTCGCTCGAGTGATATTTGATATAGAAAATGCCTGAAATAAGCAAGCCTATAAGGATACCGCTTACCAGCCATCCAATCGGCGCGGTATTGGGCTTAGCTTTGCGGGGCTTTTGGTAAGATTTTCTTCTACTCTTATTTTTACTCATTATATTTTCACTTAAATAGATGTTTAATTATAAAATTTGTAACTGTTCAGCAATATGGACGTTCTTGCCCAGTTCTAAATTGATGCTGAATAATTGCTAAAATTGGCAATTAATCAAAAAATATTCTCCTGAAGTTTGTAGCCAACCTTTCTTTCGCCACTCTGCCATAAATTCATCTCCATGCAAAAAATGAAAATAAGAATTAGTTAGAAAGGAATTGGCGACGTCTGTCGGTACTTGTCCCTTTATATTACCCGTTAGTTTCGAAAACAAACTTGATAGATTACACGCATTATTATTGCAAGGGCAGGTGATGCATCCTTGGACATTGATGGGACCTTTAAGCGTATTAAGATGGATATTATTTATTTTAAGTTCAGCACCTTTATTTAATAATTCCATGAAATCATGTTGATACATCAACATTTGTGACGGTGTTTGGAGTGAAGAAAATTGATTATGTTGTAACAATGCTAATTCACTAGGTTTAAGCTGATTCAATTCAATTGAAATTTTTTGCGCACCATAGTCAAGCTTGTTTACCAATAAAGCAGCCATATCGAGATCAATTTTTGTATCGTAATGTTCATGATGCAATGCATTGGTGATTTTGTAATTGAAAGCGTGAAAGTTATATACGGTGTTGCCTTGGAGCCATTTTAGCTCGCCAAAATGATAAACTTGCTTGCCTGTCCAAAGACCACTTTGATTTTTGGTAAGATCAATTGTGGCATTAAACTTCGATATTTCTCTTGCAGAGTCGATATTGGCGAAAATATGATTAAATCTAATATTAGAAGTCAAATTCATATCATGGGAGTCAATGACAATGTCACCTTTGAGACCCTTGAGGGAATAGAGAAGCTTGTTGTTATGGATTAGAGCATATTCATCTAATGCGAGCTCAGTAGAGAGAGTTCGGTTTAGCGTTAAAGTGGTTTTTGCAAAGTGAGTTTTTTGGTCCACGTAAGAGTCAATATATATCCACGCCAATTTAATTCGAGGATATCCCTTCGTGAAAATAATAGGGCCATGATAAATACGTTGAGAAATGACCACGGATTCCTCATGATTATTCGTATTATTAGCCTGATCAGCCAATGGAAAATGACTAGCAATAATTACATCAGAAAAAAACCATGAACGCTTATATTCAAGCAGCTGAGCAGAGAGGTTTAAGTTTTGGAAAATGGGTTTGAATGCTTTGTTGTAATTTTGTTTAAATATAACTCCAATTAAAAAAGGAGTTAATAATAACAAAAGAAACAACACCACAATTAAGCCGGAAATTTTTTTGTTCATCTGCAAAGTCCTTGATATTGCATTTACATGATTTCAGGAGCTGATACGCCTAAAATCTTTAAGCTATTTCCAATTACCACTTTAACAGCAACAATCAAACACATGCGGGCATTACGCAATTCTTTTTCTTCGACAATAAATTTGCAAGCATTATAGTAGGTGTGAAAATAAGTCGCTAATTCCTGCAAATAATGGACCAAAATATGCGGTTCATAATTTACTGCAGAGGCCTCAATAATTTCAGGAAATTGACTCAAAATGCGTAATAAATTTTTTTCATAATCGGAGGTAAGTAAGTGGCGATTTTCTAAGCCCATGTTCATGTCTAATTGAAGGTTAAGATGATCAAGTTGGCGTTCAACGCTACAAATCCGAGCAAAAGCATACTGAATATAATAAACAGGGTTTTCATTGGATTTAGATTTTGCGAGTTCTAAATCAAAATCAAGATGCTGGTCACATTTTCGCATTACATAAAAGAATCTTGCTGCATCATTGCCCACTTCTTCTCGTAGCTCCCGCAACGTGACAAATGTGCCTCCTCGTGTGGACATTGAAACTTTTTGTTTGCCTCTATATAAAATAGCAAATTGTATTAACAATACTTGCACTTTGTTTTCATCTTCGCCTGCAGCCTTGAGAAACGCTTTGATGCGTGGGGCATAGCCATGATGATCGGCGCCAAATAGATCCAGAATCAGATCAAATTTTCTTTCATATTTATTTAGATGATAGCCAACATCTGAGGCGAAATAGGTTGATTGACCATTTTCGCGTATAACGACACGGTCTTTTTCGTCTCCATAAGAGGTGGCTTGAAACCAAGTGGCGCCATCACGTTCATAAACACTATCTGTTTTTTGTAATCTCTCTAGCCCGCGCGTAATATCCCCGTTGGTTTGTAAACTTTTTTCAGAGAACCACTCTTGAAAAGTCACGCCAAATTGTGCCAAATCCTCACGAATATCGTTCAGAATCGCCTTTAGACCGTCTTTTAAAATAAGCTCATAATTTTCTTCCCCCAGCAATGATTTGGCTCGAGATATCAATGCGTCAATGTAAATTTCTTTATCACCGCCAGTCCCATCTTCTTTTTGGTCATCGGGTAAATTAGAAAAGATATCAGTGAGTGGGCGACAAAATTTTTCGAGAAAATTAACTTTCAGCTCTTTAGCAATATCCATAATATAGTCGCCTTTATAGGCATTGCTAGGAAACGGGAAGGAGTGACCAAATAATTCTAGGTAACGCAACCAAATACTGACGGTGAGAATCTGCATTTGTCTGCCCGCATCATTTACGTAATATTCGCGATGCACTTTATAGCCAATTGCTTCCAACAAATTTGCCACCGTGGCTCCATAGGCTGCATGTCTGCCATGGCCGACATGCAACGGTCCGGTAGGATTAGCTGAAACAAATTCAATTATCACTGTTTTGTTGTTGCCAATTGAAGCATGGCCGTAAATTCCATCGGCTTTTAATATGTCAGTCACGATCGTTTGTAAGGCGCTTTCAGTTAAATGAAAATTAATGAAACCGGGTCCTGCAATTTCAATTTTCTCTAAATCAGCCGATTTGGGAATATAATTCACTAATTCTTCTGCAAGGTGCCGAGGGTTTTTTTTCAAAGGTTTTGCTAATATCATGGCAATGTTGCTAGCGTAGTCGCCATGTTTTTGATCACGAGTGCGTTCGATGTGTATTTTAGGTAAGCTTTCTTCTTCGTAATCAAAATCTCCCGTGAGAAAATAGTGATTTAAAGCAGATTTAATCAAACATTCTATTTTTGCTTTCATGACTCATCTCTTATTTTAGTGATTCCTAGCCTTGGTTTAGCCAATCTTGGGGCCGCAAATATTTTTCGTAAAGTTCTGCTTCTTTTGTTCCAGGGGTTGGTTGCCAATTGTAATTCCATGCAACTAAAGGCGGTAAGGAAATTAAAATGGATTCGATCCTCCCTCCCGATTGTAAACCAAATAATGTTCCACGGTCATACACTAAATTAAATTCTACGTAACGTCCTCGGCGATAACATTGGAAATTTCGTTCTCGTTCACCATAGGGTAGGTGTTTGCGGCGGGATACTATAGGGGAATAGGCTTCTATAAAATGATCGCCCACACTTTTTAAAAAAGAGAAGCAAGTGGCGAAATCCCATTGATTTAAGTCATCGAAAAAAATTCCGCCAATTCCTCGAGGTTCATTTCTATGCTTAATGAAAAAATATTTGTCAGCCCATTCTTTGTATTTTGCATGGAGCTCCTTACCGTAAGGATCACAGGCTTTTTTAGCTACTTGGTGCCAATGAATGCAATCCTCCTCAAAACCATAGTAGGGGGTTAAATCAAAGCCACCCCCAAACCACCAAACGGGTTCACTGGATTCACTAACGCTTACAAATAAGCGTAAATTTGCGTGACATGTGGGTATGAAGGGATTCAGGGGGTGGACGATTACCGAAAGTCCCACCGCTTGGAAGGGAGCATTTTTTAACAAAGGACGATTACTCGTCGCCGTAGCGGGCAGCTCGTCTCCCCACACATGTGAAAAATTTACGCCCGCTTTTTCAAATATCGCTCCATTGGAAAAGCTGCGCGTCTTGCCCCCTCCCCCTTCCGGTCGTTGCCATTCGTCTTCTTGTTTTATTATTAAGGAGTCGTGAGTTTCAAGCATTTGCGAAATTTTATTCTGCAAATCTAACAGATAATCGTTCACTGGTCCGACGATACGTTGGAAGGAGTTGTCAGAGAAATTACTCACGGATAACTAAACCCGTAATGACATCACGAATGGAAGTCGTTTTATTTAATCCTCCCACTTCACCTTTAAGAATAAAAGGTATTTTGTCATTAAAATAAATGGCCACTTCTTTATAGTTTCGAGCCGGCGTGCTGCCTGTTAAATTCGCACTAGTGGATACGATGGGTTTTTGAAATCCTTCACATAATGCTTGTGCGAGTGGATGATTAGAAAATCTAATGGCTATGGTGTTATGTTCTCCCCTAATCCACTCTGGGGCTTTACGACTAGCGGGAAAAACCCAGGTAATTGGTCCTGGCCAAGTACGATTTACTGTTTGATGTTGGAGATTTGATAGAGGCTCAATTAAATCTTCGATCTGATTCCAATGACTTGCTATTAAAATCAATCCTTTACGTACATCTCGGTTTTTCAATTGGAGTAACCGCAGCACAGTTTCTTCATTAAAAGCGGTGCACCCAAGTCCATAAACACCTTCTGTCGGGTAGGCGATTATTTCATCCTGTGCTAGGTAATCTATAGCAAGTTGCAAGTCTTCACTAATAATCAAAACCACCTCGAATAACAAAAAGTCGGAAGGACGGATGAGGACAGAAGAATCAACCTATGCTGAGCGATTCATTCTTGGCCATAATATCAGCCGCATTCTGGTCTCTTTCTTTTCTAAGCTGAGCCGCAAGTTCTGGGTCGGACAGTGCAAGAATTTGGGCAGCCAAATAACCCGCATTTTTAGCACCGGGTTTGCCAATGGCAACGCAGGCCACCGGTATTCCACCTGGCATTTGAACGGTGGATAATAATGCATCCAACCCATTCAAGCTGCCGCCATCCATTGGCACACCAATGACAGGTTTTAGGGTGTGGGCAGCGATAGTACCTGCTAAATGTGCGGCTAAACCAGCTGCTGCGATAAAAACAGCGCAGCCTCTTGCTTCAGCGTCATGAATGTATTGTTGCGTCATCTGGGGAGTGCGATGGGCAGAGGCAATTTTTACCTCAAAAGGAATATGAAATTTTTTAAGGATCTCGACGGTGTTTTGCATGGTCGCAGAATCAGAATCAGATCCCATTAAAATAGCAACAAAGGGGATAGCCATACTTATACCCTATTCGTTATAAGGTTCCGAATAGCCGCACTCTTTTTGAGGGCAGACTTTTTCAGTCCCTTTTCGTTTGGTAGTTTTAATCGTTAATATTTCCCAATGACATTTGGGGCATGGACCTGGAAGAGGCTCATTCCAAACGGCATATTTACATTTAGGATAGGTGGAGCAAGAAAAAAAGTATTTCCCATACCGACTTTTACGCTTTAATAAATGACCCTCATGACAAAGGGGGCAACTAACGCCTGTGTCGGCCGGTTTTTCCAAAGGTTCCATATGTTTACAGTCTGGATAATTGCTACATCCAATAAACTTTCCATAGCGACCAAATTTTATGACTAAATGCGAATGACAATCAGGGCATTCACGGCCTTCGACTTTTTCTGCTTCCGCTTGCGATTCCTTGGTATCTTCAAGACCACGGGTATAATCACATTCGGGAAAACCCGAGCAGCCAATGAAACGACCCCGTTTTCCGAGGCGCTTAGATAACGGTTTCTGACACTTAGGACATTCTTCGTCAATAGCTTCTTGAGTGACATCTTTTCTTTTAACGGTTTCTTCGGTTACGTCCACCTTTTCTTTAAAGGGTACCCAGAAATGTTTCAACATAGGTATCCAATCTTTCTCGCCTCGCGAGATCTCATCTAACTCATCTTCCATTGTCGCGGTAAAGTCATAGTCCACGTATTGGGTGAAATATCGCGTTAAAAATTGATTTACTATGCGACCCACATCAGTAGGTTTAAATCTTTTTTGATCAAGAATGACATATTCTCGATTTTTAATGGTGTAGATTATGTTGGCGTAAGTAGACGGTCGGCCGATGCCAAACTCTTCAAGCACCTTTACTAAGCTGGCTTCTGTATATCGAGGTGGAGGCTCAGTAAAATGTTGTAAGGGAGTAATTTTCTCAAGATCAATTATCTCACCTTGCTCCAAATGAGGAAGTAGTTTTTCATCTCCATCGTCTTTCTTAGCATCATCAATACCTTCTTGGTAAACCATGATGAATCCAGGGTCAGCAATGGTTGAGCCATTAGCTCGGAAACGGTTGCCTTCACCCGCGCCAAGGTCAACAGCAACCGTGTCAATAGTTGCATGCACCATTTGAGAGGCTATGGTTCTCTTCCAAATCAGATCATAAAGTTTAAATTGTTCATCAGACAGATAAGATTTAATGTCTTCGGGTAGATGGTGGACGGAGGTAGGTCTAATTCCTTCATGCGCTTCTTGTGCGTTTTTGGCCTTGGTATGATATTCCCGAGGCGTATCAGGCAGGTTGTCTTTACCATACCGACTTTCTATCAGTTGTCGGATTTCTGTTATCGCCTCCCCTGCCAAATTAACAGAATCGGTTCTCATATACGTAATAAGGCCCACTGATCCTTCGTCACCTAGTTCAACACCTTCATAGAGCTGCTGGGCAACACGCATTGTTTTGTAGGTCGTGAAACCTAATTTTCTCGCTGCCTCTTGTTGTAATGTTGAAGTGATAAAAGGAGGGGCAGGGTTTCTTTTGCGTTGTTTTTTGTCAATTTTTAAGACTGTAAGTTTGCCCTTTGCCGCTTTTAATAGGGCTTTTTCAATCTTTTGAGCTGTTTTTTCATCCGTAATAGAAAACTGAGTGATCTTTTTCCCATCGTACTCTGCTAACTTTGCTGTAAAGTGCTGTTTTTTTGCAGAGGTAAGTGCTTCAACAGTCCAGTATTCTTTGGTTTCAAAACGCTCGATTTCTTCTTCGCGTTCAACGATGAGTCGAAGCGCTGGGCTTTGAACTCGGCCGGCCGATAACCCCGGACGTATTTTTTTCCAAAGCAAGGGAGAAAGATTGAAACCTACTAGAAAATCGAGTGCTCTTCGAGCTTGTTGAGCATGGACTAGATCCATCGCAATGGCTCGTGGATGGGTCACCGCATCTTTTACAGCAGATTTGGTTATTTCATTAAAGACGACACGATACACAGGCTGAGATTCCAGAATGTGTCTTTCCTTCATGAGCTCAGCTAGATGCCAAGAAATTGCCTCACCTTCGCGATCAGGGTCAGTCGCCAGATAGAGGGCTTTTGCTTTTTTCAAGGCTTTGGCGATGGCGTCTATATGTTTGATATTTTTTTCGACGGTGTCGTACTTCATGGCGAAGTTGTTTGTTGGATCTACTGCCCCTTCTTTCGGAACGAGATCACGCACATGGCCGTAAGAGGCCAACACCGTAAAGTCTTTGCCAAGATATTTTTTAATTGTTTTGGCTTTAGCGGGTGATTCAACAATTAAAAGATTTACTGACATTTAATGTAACCCATACGCCGTGTTTTCCAAGACTAAATTCTCCATACAAGCTAGAGCAGCTTCTTCGTTAGGTTGATTGAATAAGACTAAGAGTGTGACCCATTTCACTTGGGGTAAATCAATCTCTTGCTCCTCAATGGCCATCAACCTATCAATGACAAGCTCTCGAGTAATAGTATTTAGAATCCCTACCTGTTGTAAAAATAGCAGAAAACCTAAGACTTCTGCATTTAATTTATACGTTTCGTAGGAAGTATAAATTCGCAGAGAGGCCGAAGTTGAGATGATAGCGGTATTTTCTTGTACGGTTAGCAATCCCTCTAACCAATCTAACGCTCTATCAATCGTTGAAGAGTTAAAACCCGCCTTTTCAAGTTCAACCATTAGCACATCTTCAGTGAGATGTAACTTGCAATCACTTTGCATATGATTCTCAAACAAATACATTAAAACTTCAAACATGTCTTCTTTCATTAGGATACTCGTCTATAACCACCCGCAGTTGAAGCCACTCTATTTATTAGCTCCAAATCTATCAAAATAGAAGTTACTTTCTGGATGGAAAATTCGCTTCTTATTATTATTATATCAATTTTAGTTGGCTCATAATCAATACACTCTAACAGTTTACGGTGATCATCATCAAGTCTCTTCTCTTCAAAATCGGGGGTTTTAAGCGTCGAATTCGGGGGAATTGGATAAAAACAGCCTAACTCTTCAACGATATCTTCAACAGATTCGACCAGTTTTGCGCCTTGTTTAAGAAGGTAATGACAACCCTTCGCTCTGGGATTTAAGATAGATCCGGGAATGGCAAAAACATCGCGTCCCTGATCTAAAGCATACTGAGCTGTGATAAGGGAGCCGCTTTTTAAGCTGGCCTCTATTACTAGCGTTCCCAGAGAGAGGCCACTGATTAAACGGTTTCTTCGGGGAAAATTGTGCGCTAGTGGCGGTGTGTTGCAACAAAACTCTGAAATTATTAGGCCTCGCTCAACAATTTCTTCAGCCAGTGTAAGATTACTTTGTGGATACACAACATTAATACCAGTCCCTATGACGGCAATGGTACTCCCCCCTTGCAAAGCCCCTTTATGCGCCTGTGTATCTATGCCCACTGCAAGACCGGAAGTAATGACCAGACCTAGGCTGGCTAGTTCGAAAGCTAACTGATGTGCTATTTCCCTGCCATTGGGTGATGAGTTTCTGGACCCTACAATAGCTATTTGAGGATAATCCAGAAGTGGCTTATTTCCATGTGCAAATAAGAGGGGCGGTGGAGACGATATCTCACGGAATAGAGAAGGGTAGTCGTTATCAGCAAGGGTTAAAATGAAGCGGTTATTTTTCTGATTGAGCCATTTTAAATCGTGCTCAACGCTTTTCCAGTCAGGGTTATTCAGATAATTCTGCGTTTGCTGAGGTAATTTAAGCTGATCATGACCATGGTTAAAAAATTCCTCAAGGCAGGGGAAAAGATGAATGATACGGCCAACTATTTTGCCTCCGATAAAAGGAGCTCTGGCCAGCGCTAGTAAATAGGGTAAATTCTTGTCATCCAATTTCATTATCAATTTATATCAAGCTATTCCTTGGTTTACGATACTGGAAAAACTACTACTCTGCTTATTCTGCGGGGGCTTAGATATTGACGATATGATAATTTTCGCCTAAGTTTAGGTTTTTGATGTACCGCGAGAGAGAAATGGCCATTATAGATATATTGCAATACCCCGATTCCCGGCTTGGAATCAAGGCCGACACTGTCGTCGACTTTTCTGATAAAGCATTGCAGCAAGTGATTGATGACATGCTTGAAACACTGCATAACACTGAAAATTGTGCGGGTCTGGCGGCGACCCAACTAAACATCCCTCATCCTAAAAGAATTACCGTCATTTATGATTATAAAGATAAAGAAAACCGAAAGCCGGCCTCTCTTTGCTTAGTTAATCCAGAAATTATTGCGCGGGAAGGGGAGTTTTTAGAGCCGGAAGCCTGTATGTCTGTGCAGGGTGGGGTATATGAAATTGTTCCCGCACGAAGTTTTAAGGTAACTGTTCGCGCGCAAGACCGCTTTGGCAACTTTTTTGAGATAGTAGGGGAAGGCTATATGGCCAAATTGTTGCAACATGAACTCGATCATCTTGATGGCGTCATCTTTATTGATCGGCTTTCGCGTTTGAAACGACAACGTATTGACAAAAAGATTTCAAAATTGATCAAACGGAAAAATAGCTAGATGGCTTTAAAAGTGGTTTTTGCCGGCACTCCCGAGTTTGCCTTGCCTACCTTGCAAGCATTACTTGCGTCCCACGAGATTTGCAGTGTTTATACCAAGCCGGATAGCCCATCAGGACGAGGTTTAAAGCTCACTTTTAGTCCTGTTAAACAATTTGTCATCGACAATTGCCCTTCAATTCCGATTTTGCAGCCCGTGAATCTTAAAGATGCTGACACCCAAAAACAATTAAGTGAATTTCACGCGGATGTTATGATCGTTATCGCCTACGGACTTATCTTACCGCCAGCCGTCCTCTCCCTCTTTAAATATGGTTGTATCAATGTTCATGCATCACTCTTGCCAAAATGGCGTGGTGCGGCGCCTATTCACCGCGCTATTCTAGCCGGTGATTACGAAACGGGAACAACTATCATGCAAATTAACGAAGGTTTAGATACCGGGGATATTCTTCATCGTAGGAAATATCAAATTCGTAGTCGGGATACTACTAAAGACGTTCATGACAGCCTTGCGAAGCTAGGTGCAGAAGCGTTAATCGAAACCTTGGCGCTACTTGAAAATGCTCAACTATCGCCTATTATCCAGGACAATAATTTGGCGACCTATGCAGCGAAGATCGCAAAAGAGGAAGCCGCTATAGATTGGAATACCTCTGTCACTTATATCGATCGTCAAATTAGAGCGTTCAATCCGTGGCCGATTGCTCACACCTATTTAGGTGCCCATCTTTTGAAAATATGGGCGGCTGAAGTCCTTGCTAACTCTGCAACGGATTACCCCAATGGGACCATCATTGCAGCGAGTGAACAAGGAATAGATGTGGTTGCCGCCGAAGGTATAATTCGGCTGCTGAGGGTGCAAATTCCTGGAGGCAAGCCGATGTCGGTTGCCTCTTTTTTAAATTCTCGAAGTAATCTCATCATCCCCGGCACAACCCGCCTCGGATTACCCCCATGCTAGTTATCTTAGACCGAGATGGGGTAATTAATTACGACTCAGAGGATTATATTAAGAGCCCCGAAGAATGGGTTCACATTCCTGGCAGTCTTGAAGCGATAGCTAAATTAAAACAGTCGGGTTTTAAAGTGGTTGTTGCTACCAATCAATCTGGGATTGCGAAGGGACTCTATAGCGAAGCTATTCTTCATGAAATTCATGCAAAAATGGCCCAGGAATTAAAAAGGCTGGGCGTTGAGTTAGACGGTATTTTTTACTGTCCACACAGTCCTCAAGATGAATGTAGCTGCCGCAAGCCTAAACCGGGCATGTTCCTAGCCATTAAAGACCAATTCAATGAAGACTTCAAAGAGTCTATTTGCGTCGGCGATTCATTGAGAGATATCCAAGCCGCTCAGCGTGCAGGGAGTAAATCTGTATTAGTGCTTACGGGAAATGGCGAAAAAACGCTCCAGAAAATAGAAAAATCCACCATTCCAGTTTACAGTGATTTAGCTGAATTCGTCTCAAAGTGGCTAATTTGAATCACAGATAATGAAATCCGCATGCTCTTCCCACGGATGACTTTTTTTATCTACTGCAGTGACATGTGCCTTTGTTGGACCTTCCCATAACCATCTTTCCAGAGTTTGAATGTGGTCTGATTCTCCGCACGCTAAAAGCTCAACACTGCCATCATTTACATTTTTGACCCAGCCGCTGATATTCAACTCTATAGCTTTTTTACGAGCATTATCCCGGAAAAATACCCCTTGAACGGTTCCTGAAACAATAAAGCGACGACATAGTTTAGACATCATAACTCCAACTTCTAATCATACGTAACGGCGGGTAAGCTCATAACAGCCTGGAAATTCTCCAATTTTTGAGGTCCATGAAGAGTATGGCTGAGCTTACCGTGAGGATCGATTATATAAGTAACGGGTAGATCATCTGGTTTGCCTCCCCATTTTTCGATCGGGAAGGAACTTAAGAAGGGATAATTTACTTGGTAACCTTGCGACAAATTCCGCAACACACTGTCGCTAAGATTATCAACATTTACCCCAAGGACGATTACTTTATGTTTATAATATTTAGCCAATTTATTCAATTCGGGAATTTCTTGAATACAGGGGACGCACCAGGTAGCCCAGTAGTTAATGACTATCCATTTTCCGCGATAGTCAGAAATGCGTATTGGGCGACCATAAATATCCAAGGCATCCGGGGTGCAGCCTTCGAAAAAAATCAACATGGAGAGTATGAAAAATACAGAGACAAACTTCCTTGTTCTCATAATTTATTAATTTCCTTTATGGGATTGTTTAATGAGGAGTTCATAATCTTGTGCGAGTCCTTTGGGGTCAATGGGCGGTGAAAATAAAGCGGCTAAATTTCCATCGGGGTCTATTACTAATACGGTACCGCTATGATCAATTTGATAATCTTCAGCTTGATTAGGATTCGATTTCGAGTAGAGGATATTTAATTTATGCGTCATATCTTCTAATTGGGCTTCAGTTCCAGTGGCGCCATCAAAACTTTTATTAAAAGAGGTTACATACTGTTTGATACGCTTTACTGAGTCGCGTTCTGGATCAATAGAAATAAAATAGACTTGCGGTAATTGGGAAATTTTATCCGTCACTAAATTATTATAAACCTGGTTAAGACTGCCTAGTGTCGTTGGGCATAGCATTGCACAATTAGTGAAGCCAAAGAACAGCATGCTCCATTGACCTTTTAATTGCGCATTAGTGAATGACAAATTATTGGGGCCATTGTCTAAGGTGAACGGTTGGATTTGGCGCGGGATAGGGAAAGCAGTTCCGGTTTTGAGCGTTAGCTCCTTGGCGGGAGGTTCATTCCAATTGTAATGCGACCAGAGGCCAAAGAGTAGGGCAAGTATACAAAAAGCAACGCCAGCAAATAAAACTTGCCGTTCAAGACTACCTTTCTCAAACATGAAATCCTCCTAGTACATTGAGGTAATGATCAGTCAACAATAATAAAAACATGGCCATAAGGTAAAAAATAGAAAAGTAGAATGTATTCATGGCGACTTGTGGATTATTCGATTTATAAAGTTGACAGCTCTTGATAAGAAAAACGCCGCCTAGTATTAATGCACCAATTAAGTAAGGGACGCCGCTCATATTAATGATAAATGGCATGATAGAAATAATCACCATTAATAGTGTGTAAAGCACTATACATAGTTTTGTAAAGGGCACGCCGTGTGTAACCGGTAACATAGGGATTTCCGCTTTTTTATATTCCTCATAACGTGCAATAGCGAGAGACCAAAAATGGGGAGGGGTCCAAGTGAAAATCAGTAATACCAACAATAAGATTGCAGGATCAGTGGAAGCAGTGACAGCTGTCCATCCTAATAAGGGAGGGGTCGCGCCGGCAAGCCCACCAATTACAATATTCTGTGGAGTCGCTCTTTTTAAAAAAACGGTGTAGATAAAGGCATAACCCACTAACGTCGCAAATGTTAGTATCGCTGTAAGCGTATTTACAAAAAATATTAAAATACTCATGCCACTAAGGCTTAATATAAATGCAAAAATTCCCGCCTTACTGGGGGAGATGTTGCCAGAGGGAATAGGTCTTCGTTTGGTTCTGCCCATTACACTGTCAATTCGATGATCAATAAGCTGGTTAATGACCCCCCCCGCTCCGGCACATAGGCCAATGCCAAGTGTCCCGAAAAAAAGTATTTGCCAGGGGATATGATCAGTAGCGAGCAGCATGCCAACGATCGAGGTCAGTAGCATTAATGCTACTACGCGAGGTTTGCATAATTCATAGTAATTTCGCCATACAGCATAAGTTTTCACAGAGTAGGCATCCCCTGATGTGAAGCTGGGGGTTGCTTAGCAACCAAAACAACCGCCGATTTGCGAGAAGTTGTTAGCTGGTAAAGTAGTGTCAGCATGGAAAGCAACAGTAATAACGCTACCGCATTATGTGAAACGGCGATTGGGAGATAGAGGAGGGTAGCAATATTTAAAATTCCCAAGAAAATCTGGGTAGTAAGTATCAGAAAGATCATGCCCATTGTATTTTTAAGAGCACTGGTTTTATTGGAAAAAAGCACATAGCTGGTCAATGAAAGAATATAACTTGTTGTGATGAAGGCGCCATATCGATGCGTCATTTGAATAGTGACTCTCGCTGATTCGCCTAATATTCCTCCCTGATAATTTTTACCGATAGGACTGAAGAAATTGAAAGCTTCAGAAAAATTAAATTTAGGAAATAATTGGCCCTGACAATAAGGGAAATCAGGACATACAATGGAAGCATAATTTGCGCTGGTCCAGCCACCCAAAAAAATCTGCAGAAATACAATAACTACGCCGAGAATGACCCAGGGTTTTAAATAATTCAATGAATTGGCGGGGGGATGTGTTACTAATCGTCCAGTATCTAATGTAAGCCACCACAATAACGCAACAATTGTCATGCCGCCTAAAAGATGACCCATTACCACAAGGGGTAAAAGCTGCCAGGTAACGGTCCACATTCCTAATAGTGCTTGAAAAATCACGCAGGCAATTAAAAGTTGGGGCACAATTCGGGGATGTTGCGAATCTTTTTTGCGTGCCAAAAAACTCCAGCCTGCTAATACCATAATGAGGAGTCCTAATGACCCTGCAAAATAACGGTGGGTCATTTCTGCCCATGCTTTTGTGGGTTCAACTGGTTGCTGGGGATAAAGCTTAGAGGCAGAAGCAAGAGCCGATTGTGTTTTAGGTACGATGAGTTGACCATAACAACCAGGCCAATCAGGACAGCCCAAGCCTGCATCTTTAAGTCGGGTATAAGCGCCTAAAATGACAACTACAAACGCAAGGATGGTGGCTAAAAATGCAAGTCGTGTAAAAAGATTTTTTTTTGTTTTAACCAATTTGCGATACCTTCAATACACGTTCCAAATCTTTCAAAATACCTTTTGGCGCTGCATCTGGAGCGTAAAACAACAGGATGTTTCCTAGGGGATCTACAAGATAAAGCGAACCTTTTTCTAAAGCAAGTTTTTTAGGTAGACTTGCCTCTATTTCAGCTATTTTTTCGTGAGAAATAGTAAAATGTAAGGTGCCAGGATAATGTTGGCGCAGCCAATCATCAAATCCCTTTTTGGTCTGTAGGGTGATAATAGCGCGCTCTATACGGTCACGATTTTTCCCTGTCGCTTGACGAATCTGGCGAATATAATAAAGATTACGTTGAGCTAATGAATTTTCGGGGTCTGCAGTAAGATAAATTAGCCACCATTTCCCCTTCAACTGAGCTTTATTTGCTGGCTCTTGGTTGCTTACCAAGGCAAGGGTTGAAATAGGAACAGTCGGTTGCATCAAAAGTCCATGATTTACTTTGCCACCGCTTAAAAAGAGACCATGGCTATAAGTTAGCCAGGCGGCAACCATCGGCCCCACAAAAATAAATGTCAGCAATAGAATAATTAATGATTTATTCACTTTCGTCGTTAACATTATTTCGCCCTTGATGTGTTTAATGTTATATAAATAATAATCAGGGTTAAAGCTAGTAGAAACCACTGTACTGCATAACCCAGATGCCGATAAGAAGGGAAGCTAACCGGTTTCCAATCTCGGATTAAAGCGCTGTTGTCTCCCGTTTGGATTAATAAATAAAAAGGATAGGTTTTTTCGTTTAACGCTTTATCAATCACGGCAAAATCAGTTGCTTGCAGGATAAGCGGCCACTTGTATAGCACAGGCTCCTTTTTTAAAACAAATGTTTTACTCGGAAAATAAATTAAGCCTACCAATGTTCTGATTCCCTCTGACGCAGGAATTTCAGGCAATTCATTTCGATTTTTGACGCTTAAGAACCCGCGATTAACGAGTAATACACGCTTATTGTCAGCAAGAATAAAAGGGCTGAGTATTTGAAACCCTGCTTGATTATTATAAGTTTTGTTGTCTAGAAAAAATAAGTGTTGATTGTCAAAACGTCCTGTCACTTTGAGTTGTTTATATTGCAAAAGTTTATTATTTGGCTCATTAAGTTCACTTAATAATATGGGTTTAGAGGTGGCGTATTCCCGTTCGATTATTTTTTTTGCCTCTGCGCGGTGGAGTTGCCATACTCCCAATGAGAGGAGTAACGGCAATAGGGCGAGGATACCTAGGGTGGGGACCCAAGCGGGAGAAAAAAGATAACCAAATAGATGTACTCTGATTCTAGGTAGTTTAATATAACTCAATGACCCTCCTTACTTTCGGAAATGTTATATGATAATGAAAACAATTGTCATTTTGCTACTGTTTACGATAATTTATTGTCTAGGTAGTGCAGTTTTTTTCATGATTCGTGACAAAGGACGCTCTAAAAGTATGGCTAAAGCACTTACCTGGCGAATTAGTTTATCTTTACTTTTATTTCTGCTGCTTATCATAGGGTATGCTATGGGCTGGATTGTACCTCATGGAGTGCAACCATAATAATTTTTCAATCCGTTGAAAAGGAGTGTAACGCATGGGCATGAAGCTCGGATCCTTAATCTTAATATTTCTCATTGTTTTATTATTGTTTGGTACCAAACGATTGCGTAATGTCGGCGAAGACTTGGCTACAGCCATTAAAAGCTTTCGTAAAGGTCTAAAAGACGATAATAAAATTGAGTGATGTATGTTAGAGATTAGTTTTTGGAAAATTATTTTGGTGGCAGTAGTTGCGTTGATTGTCTTAGGACCCGAACAGTTGCCAAGAGCAGCGCGATCAGTGGGTCGTCTCCTCAAGGAACTAAAGAAAGGGCTCGCGTCCGTGCAAAAAGAGATAGCAGGGACCATAAAAACGGAAAATGATGAGCCTGAAAAAGAGTCGGATAAATAGTCCTCTATAGAGGTGATAATGGATTATCTTTTAGAATTACGCAGACGCTTACTGTACTGTCTCGGATTTACAGCGGTTGTTTTTTGTATTCTCTCTTTTTATGCTAACCCACTTTATGAGTTACTCACTAAGCCCCTGCTCCATCAATTGCCTGCAACGCATCTAATCGCTACCCAAATTTCGGCCCCCTTTTTAGTTCCGATGAAATTCGCTTTTATCATCAGTCTGATGTTGTTAATGCCTTTGTTTTTTTATCATCTGTGGAGTTTTGTTGCTCCCGCCTTATATGTTCATGAAAGAAAAAAAATATGGGTGTTATTATTGCCCAGTGTGGTTTTATTTTATATTGGCTTCTTTTTTGCTTATTTTGTTGTGTTACCGATTATTTTTCGTTTCTTCGTCGAAACCACTCCCGCACATGTCGAGCTTTTACCTGACATCAGCCTTTATTTGGGTTTTGCCATGCAAATATTATTTGCCTTCGGGTTAATTTTCGAAGTGCCCATTGTAGTGTTATTGCTCATTCATTTTAAAATCTCTTCTTTAGAGGAACTGAAAAAAGCCCGACGGTATGTAATTGTTTTGTCATTTGTGGTGGGAATGGTGCTCACGCCCCCGGATGTTTTGTCTCAGACGTTATTAGCTGTGCCTATGTGGTTGTTATATGAGCTTGGGTTAGTGCTCGCGAAGATTTTTCTGGGGGCTAAGGACGCAACAATTGTCTCCAAGCCTGAATAAGCTCCTGAATGTTAGAAGGCAGCCCTGTACTAACAGAGTCTAGGTTATTAATATCCAGCTCTATCCAAATGTCGGTGTCTTTGACTCTTACTAAAATTGAATTTCGATTAATTTTTACGCCGTCAAACTCTGGCGGCCAATCAAGAGGGAGCATTTTACAAAAAAAGGGGTTTTTTAGAGCGAGGAAAGCTTAAGGCAAAATGAACTGTTGGGCGGTTCAAGGAAAATTTCCGCTCTATTATATGTAAAAAACATAGCATTCTTGTTCATCTCCTTTAAAAGTAGTGTTACTATGATGTTTTATAGTTATAATGTTCTCTTAAGGCTTATTTAAGCATGTGACTTTTATTAATTCAAATTTTTTAATTAAAATTTATGAATTTAAAGTTTTTTTGATATAATTTAGGAATTTGAACAATAACCAACAGGTGAAAAAGTAATGCCAGTGGCAGATATTTTAGATCAGAAATCGACTCCTGAAGCACGAGGAAAACGTCTCAAGAGTTTAAGGATGATGGCTGGATTGTCTCGTAAAGCACTCGAAGACAAATACGACATTAGCGCGAGTACAATGCAATCCTGGGAAGATGCGAAAGCGGGCGGATTGACAGAGAAAGGTGCTAAACGAGCCATCGAAGTTTTTAGGCAAGAAGGAATCCGCTGTGCAGTTGATTGGCTTCTTTACGGAATTGGCCTGCCACCTCAGCTAAGCGACAAATTGTTTCAACAACAAATTCATCTTCAAGAATCGCTGGAAGATAGGGTTGAAATCACGGAAGAGCGTGCGATAGTTAATGAATTGCTAGCTTTCCGTCAACATAACCCTGATGCAGTTGAATTTATAGTACCTGATGAAGGCATGGCACCTATCTACTATAAAGGTGATTATGTTGCAGGTAAACGTCGCTATAATGAAGCGATTGATAATGTTTTAGGTATGGATTGCATAGTAGAAACTAAAGAAAATGAAGTCTTGCTCAGAAGACTAAAGCTTGGGTCACAATCTGGACTTTATACTCTAATCTGCTTAAATCCAGAAGCCAATGTACCCGAATTCGCTCTTCATGATCGGGAAATTCTCAGTGCTGCCCCAGTAATTTGGCTACGGCGCAAAGATCCTTAAAAGCGATCGCTTACTCTTCTCGTAGTCCCGCGACATAACTCCCGTCACGGGACTACTTCTCTTTGTCATCCCGCAACCTACTCTTCTACGTTGTCCACCACCACCTTTCTACGTTGCCCCACGAACAGTGACCTTCTATTGAAGATAAGTGTCGATGGTAGCTATACGTATTTCTCGCAATTTTGCAGCAAACGCTTCCCCTTTAAACCCTTGGCTGCCAATCGCTGCGTTATCGATCTTTGTTAATTCAGTGAGTAGGGCAAGTAAACGTGAAGACTTTATTTTATCTTGATCTCCCGCCAAATAATGACAGATCATTAAAAAATCATTAAAGCGATGGCGGCGGCGAAAAGCATCCGTCCTTTCGAACAAGGTTAGGATAGTTTCTGACTCCCAAATTAAACTGGTATAAAAGGGATAGTATTTAATAACGATTAATGCCAAGTCTCGAAAGTCTGTGGGAATGCGATACTGATTGATTAGCCTAAGAAAGGCGTGTTCATCCATGTCAAAGACTTCAATTGCAAATCGCAGCGTGTCCGAGGGATGCTCTTCAATGACTTTCATTAAAATTTTTTGCTTAACGGCGAAATTTTTTATCTCGGGAAAAAGTTTTTGCTGCGCATTACAATTCTCTAAAACGTCAAAAAAACGCCACGGATAGTTTTCCTGGAGAGAACGTGCCCATTCTTGCCATACCCTTTCAGGGACTAAAGCGTCGATTTCTCCTTCTGCTACCATTTTTTTCATCAACAATAGTGTATCGCTATTGATCTCAAAATTGCCAAAACGCGCAGCTAGTCGAGCCACTCGCAGAACACGCACAGGATCTTCCGCAAAGGCTGGGGAGATATGGCGAAAAAGCCTATTCTTCAAATCTTGTTCACCCTGGTAAGGGTCTATGAGTTCATACGTTGAAAAGTCCGGACTGAGAACGCGCATTGCTATGGCATTGATCGTTAAATCGCGTCTTTGTAAGTCTTCTTCTAGAGTCACATCTTTTTCAGCATAACACTCGAAGCCTGTGTAACCTTTTGCTACCTTGCGCTCAGTGCGTGCCAGGGCATGTTCTTCCTTGGTGTCAGGGTGTAAAAAAACGGGAAAACTTTTGCCTACGCGACGATACCCCAGCGCGAGCATCTCCTCTGGAGCGCTGTTTACAACGACCCAATCTTTTTCTACGGTCATCCAATAATTGTTAACATCAGCAGGTGTTTTAAAATCGCCGTTTATTTTTGCAAGGAGAAAATCTCTCACAGCGCCACCGACAAGAAAAACTTCCAATTATTAATCCTCTTTTCAGTTGCTCAATAAAGTTATACTATCGATTTGTTCTAAATATAGGCAAAAGCGGCATGTACCTGGAAAAATTAAAGTGCAATCTTCAACATGTGTTACCACATCACTTCTTGTCGCGTTTGATCTCCAAACTTGCTGATTGCGAAATTCCTTTTGTGAAAAATGGATTAATTAAATTATTTATCGCAAATTACAAAATTGATTTGAGCACAGTCGTGAGTTCTGAATTAAAAGATTACCCAACTTTCAATCATTTTTTTACTCGAGCGCTGAGGCCTGATGCAAGGCCCATCGTATCAGAAACAACTGCAATAGCTAGTCCAGCAGATGGTGTGATTAGCCAAGCGGGCGTCATTGAGGACGGGGAACTGTTTCAAGCGAAAGGAAGTTTTTTCAAACTAAGTAATTTACTGGCCGGTGATGCTGCTTTGGCTGCGAATTTTCTCGATGGACAGTTTGTGACGATCTACCTCGCTCCGCGTGATTATCATCGTGTACACATGCCCATTGATGGAAAACTCATTAATACTATCTATGTCCCCGGAAAATTATTTTCAGTGAATAATGCTTCTGTGGCTCACGTGCCAAATCTCTTTTGTAGAAATGAGCGCTTGATTTGCAGGTTCGAAACTTCAGTCGGAGAAGTGGTCCTTATTTTGGTGGGTGCAATGTTGGTGGCAGGAATCGAAACGGTGTGGGGGCAGCGTGAAACGCCCTGTGATTCGAAAGAAGTCGTGGTCAAACAGTACCAAGATAAAGGCATTGTATTAAAAAAAGGCGATGAGTTAGGGCGTTTTCAGTTTGGTTCTACAGTAATTCTACTGTTCCCTCCTTCTAGTGCAAAATTGTTACCTTTCGCTGCTCAGCAACATATTAATATGGGCGCTTTACTAGGTCATGTAAGGGTTGAAGGCAAGTAGAAATGGCAGTGATGAGTACAAAAATAGGCAGATCTTTAGGCATTTTTGATATTGTCATGATAAATGTCATCGCTGTGGATAGCCTGCGAACTTTACCATTCAGCGCAGAATATGGCTTCTCCCTGGTATTTTATTACATCCTAGCATCGATCACTTTTTTTATTCCGGTGGGTTTAGTGTCAGCAGAACTTGCAACGGGTTGGCCTAACAAAGGGGGTATTTATGTTTGGGTGCGTGAAGCTTTCGGCGACTTGCCGGGATTTGTAGTCATTTGGCTGCAATGGGTTTACAACATTGTCTGGTACCCCACCATTTTATCTTTTATAGCGGCGACCTTGGCTTATCTTATTAATCCCGCATTAGCCGAAAGTAAAGTTTATATGCTTTTGGTTATTCTCGTCATATTTTGGGGGGCCACCTTTATCAATTTCTATGGTATGCGGGTGTCAAGTTTAGTGAGCACATTAGGAGCGCTCTTTGGCACGTTGTTCCCGATGTTTTTTATTATCGCACTCGGAGTAATCTGGCTATTATTAGGTAATCCCACTCAGATATCCTTTACGACGGATCAATTTATTCCGACCTTGGTGGATCCCAGTCATCTTTCTTTCCTAACGGCTGTCCTATTTGGTTTAGTAGGAGTGGAAATGTCTGCCGTCCATGCAGATGAAGTAAAAAATCCAGGCAAAGTTTATCCTAAGGCTATTCTATATTCGACAATCATCATTTTCACTACCTTGGTTCTTTCTTCCTTAGCCATAGCATTGGTCGTTCCAAAACGTGAATTGAATGTGGTGACAGGCTTGGTACAAGCTTTCGAAATCTTTTTTTCTGCCTACAATCTCAATTGGATGGGCCCGGTAATAACTTTCTTAATTATTGTAGGAGGTATTGGTAGTGTTGCAACCTGGATTATTGGACCCACAAAAGGTCTTTTGGTCGCAGCACAAGATGGTAGCGTCCCTCCCTTATTTGGACTCATGAATAAAAGAGGTGTTCCGGTTACCTTGTTGATTTTTCAAGGCACCATCTTCACCATTCTTTGTGCGGTATTTTTATTAATGCCGACTGTCAGCAGCAGTTATTGGGTGCTTACCGCTATGACTGCGCAACTTGCAATGTTGGTTTACATCGCATTGTTTGCGGCTGCATTATGGTTGCGATTTAAAAAGCCTGAGGTTGTGAGATCCTATCGAATTCCTATGGGTAATTTGGGAATTAGTGTGGTCTGCATTTTGGGAGTCCTCTCCTCGACATTTGCTATTGTGTTGGGATTTATCCCTCCTGCTCAATTATCGGTCGGCAATATTGTGACCTACGAAAGTATTTTAATCCTCGGTATTTTATTATTAACCGCTCCTCCTATCATTATTTATTTGAAACGTAAGCCTAATTGGCTGCAGTTATCCACTTAGTGAAATTTACAAAGCGATTAGATTTCATACCAGTACAGAATTTTTAGAGAAGTTTTAAGCTCGGGCAATAGGGAAAGCAATCATGTCCGAAAGGTCAGTAGTGTTTGCTGCCAAGCAGAGCAGACGATCAAAACCCATCGCGACTCCTGCGCACTCCGGAAAGCTATGTAGTGCCTCAAGCAAACGGTCATCAATAGGAATTACGGGTAAATTACGGTGGGCTCGTAGTTCATTATCTAGATTTAATCGCTTTAATTGTTCCTTAGAATCACCCAATTCATGATAACCGTTAGCTAATTCTAGCCCTTTAAAGTAGACCTCAAATCGCTCCCCCACGTGAAAATCCGATTCACGCCTAGTCTTTGCAAGCGCCGCTTGTGAAGCGGGGTAATCATAAATAAAAATGGGCCGTGTTAACCCAAGCGTAGGCTCCACAAGATGAGTCATGATTAAATCAAGCCAAAGGTCTTTGTTTTGTTCATTACTTTGAAAGCTCAGCCCGTTGTTTGCAGCAAGTTTTTTGAGATCAGTGATTGAACAAGTGTGAGGATTGATAGCAAAATTTGTTTGAAATAAGTTGTGATAGGATATCCTGTCAGCTTTCTCAGTACTTAATACCAGCGTGAGGAGTTGGTCCATTTCATCCATTAATTGGATATGGGTAAAGCCCACTCGATACCATTCTAAAATAGTAAATTCAGGATTATGTTTTTTGCTCACCTCGCCATTACGAAAAGCCTTACATATTTGGTAAATGCTGCCGTAGCCTGCGGCGAGGAGACGTTTCATTGCGAATTCTGGAGAGGTCTGTAAATAAAGTTTTTTAGCCTCATTAAGACCTTCAAATTCTAATAACGTGTGGAAGCTCGCGAGATGTGGATCGGTTACAGTCGAATGACAGATGAGCGGCGTTTCTACTTCTAACACTTCTCGTGCTTCAAAAAAACTGCGGATGTTCTTAAGAACTTTAGCGCGCAATTGAAGATGGTTAAGTGGAGCAGTTGGATGCCACTGATGCATAATCACTCTTTTACCCGAGAAACATATTCACCGGTACGCGTGTCTACTTTTAATAGATCTCCGATCTCAACAAAAAGGGGTACTCGAATTATAGCCCCGGTTTCTAGCGTGGCGGGTTTGCTGCCACCGCTTACGGTGTCCCCTTTAATGCCGGGATCGGTTTGCTTAACTTTCAAGTTTACAAAGTTGGGTGCGGCTACTGTAAGCGGATGACCATTCCACATCGTTACAATGCAATAGTCTTGTTCTTTCAGCCATTGTTTTGCGTCTCCCACGGTATCTCCTGTGGCAGCATGCTGCTCAAAGGTATCTGGCATCATGAAATGCCAAAATTCGCCATCACTGTAAAGAAACTGCATATCGGATTCAGCAACATCCGCCCCCGGCAAGGAATCGCCCGATTTAAAGGTTTTTTCGAGCACTCGTCCAGTCTTTAGATTACGGTACCTGACACGATTAAATGCCTGCCCCTTACCCGGTTTTACATATTCATTTTCAATGATTGAACAAGGATCATTATCAATCATGAGTTTTAAGCCACTTTTAAATTCATTAGTGCTAAATGTTGCCATATTTCCCTCGCCTAGAAGCAGACTATAATTAATATAAAATGCAAAATACCATAAGATATAAATTGAATAAATTACATTTTACGCCAGAGGCTTACTGTATGACTTCAAAAAAACTGACTCCTGAAGAATATCGCGTCTGTAGAACCAAGGGTACAGAGGCTCCTTTTAGTGGTGAGTATTGGAATAATAAAAAGCCAGGCATTTACACCTGTACCTGTTGTGGTAATGAATTATTTTCTTCTGAAGATAAATTTGATTCTGGAACAGGCTGGCCTAGCTTTTCTCAGCCCACCACCTCATCAGCATTAACTGAGCATGAGGACGCTTCCCATGGCATGCGGCGAGTGGAAGTGGTGTGTAAAAAATGTGATGCTCATTTAGGTCATGTATTCACCGATGGCCCACCTGAAACAGGACTGAGGTACTGTATTAATTCAGTTGCTTTGAAATTTAAGGACGATTAATTTGCTCAAGCTGTTGTTGTGCATAACGTCGAAATACCAGGGGATCAGGGATATTCGGAAAAGGATCTTTGCTGCCACCCGTACCGCTGACAATGATTGAACCATAATCAAAAATTCGTCCGAGAACGCTTTGATAAACTTGGATACTTTCTACGCGCTGCAATAAAATCTCTAATGAAGTTCGGCTAATGAAGCCTACCTTCATTAAAATTCGTCGATTGGTGATGCCGTATTCTGAGCTTAGATAAGTAATATACGCTACCAACCCTGAAAAAAGTGCGACCAGTAATACTGCAATTCCAAGGAAATCCGTTAAGGTATAATTATTATAAACAGTCGTATTGGCAATAGGATATCGTGGAGCTAGAAAGAGAATAAGTATGGCTAAAAAAAGCCAACCTAAGGGGGGCGTAAAGATAATCCAATGGGGCTTGGTTCGATAAAGAACCTCCTCATCATTCACGAGAGTTTCATCAATGTAACTCATCTTATACTCCCTGAGTTATTCCTTTACCGATAAACCATCAATCTTTCTAACGCCCCGAGGTAGTACATGACCGCGACGTCCTCTTTCCCCTTGATAATTCACTAAATCTTTCACCTTGATCTCTAAATCTTTTTTTCCGGAATGTATTATTAATGAGCTGCGTGGACTTAAAATCTGTATGTCGATGATAAATTCTTCACGGCTGATAAGTTTAGCGTTAGGAATGCTCATTATTTTATTACCCTTGCCGCGAGGTAACTGCGGTAAAGCTTGTAAGGGGAAGACAAGTAAGTGTCCTTCGGAAGAAGCAACGGCTAATAAATCCTCATCAATATTTTTTACCAGGCGAGGCATTAGACTTTTAGCCCCTTTAGGTACTGTAAGTGCGGCCTTACCAGCACGGTTTTTGCAAAAAAGATTTTGTACTTCCGTGATATATCCATAGCCTGCATCTGAAGCCAGCAGAATTAGTTGAGTAGGCTCCGCCAATATTATCCCTGTAAATACCGCATTGGGGGGCGGATTTAATCGACTGGTGAGGGGCTCGCCTTGCCCGCGGGCTGAAGGCAAACTATGCGCAGCTAAGGAATAACTTCTCCCAGTGGAATCTAGAAAAACAACTTGTTGATTGCTTCGGCCGCGTGCCGCCATTAAAAAATGGTCACCGGCTTTGTAGCTAAGATTCTCCACATCAATTTCATGTCCCTTGGCCGCTCTTACCCATCCTTTTTGTGAAAGAATTGCAGTGATGGGTTCCGCAGGAATGATTTCTTCTTCTTTTAAGGCGTGAGCTTCTTCTCGTTCTACTAATATGGAGCGGCGTTCGTCCCCGTATTTTTCCATGTCTTCTTTTAATTCTTTACGAATGAGCGCTTTTAAACGTTTTGAAGAAGCGAGCGTTGCTTCGATATCCGCTTTTTCCTTGCTGAGTTCTTCTTGTTCGCCTCTGATTTTAAATTCTTCCAGCTTGGCTAAGTGTCTCAACTTTAACTCTAAGATAGCTTCGGTTTGAGTCTCAGACAATTCGAAGCGCTTCATGAGTACGGGCTTGGGATGATCCTCGTGCCGAATAATGGCAATGACTTCATCAATATTCAAATAAGCAATGAGTAAACCGTCTAAAATATGCAAACGATTCAGGACTTTATCGAGGCGGTATTCAAGACGTCGTCTGACGGTGTTGGTTCGGTAGACCAGCCATTCATTTAGGATAGTCAATAATCCCTTAACCTGGGGCTTATCATTAATCCCAATCATATTCAAATTAACACGATAGCTACGTTCCAAGTCCGTAGTGGCAAATAAATGGGCCATTAAGGATTCCACATCCACACGATTTGACCGTGGCGTAATAACTAACCTAGTTGGATTTTCATGATCGGATTCATCGCGAAGATCTGCGATCATTGGTAATTTTTTAGCCTGCATCTGCGCTGCAATTTGCTCTAAAATTTTCGAGCCTGATGTTTGATGAGGGAGTGCAGTAACAATAATATCCCCTTCTTCTTCAAGATAGACTCCACGCATACGAAGGCTACCATTTCCTTTGCGATATATTTCAAGAATATCTGCTCGAGGGGTAATGATTTCTGCTTCAGTAGGAAAATCGGGTGCTTGAACATATTGACAGATGTCTTCTAGAGTAGCGTCGGGATGGTCTAATAAATGTATGCAGGCGTTCCCGAGCTCTTGTAAATTATGAGGAGGAATATCAGTGGCCATACCCACTGCAATACCCGTTGCACCATTCAATAGCACATTCGGTACACGCGAAGGAAGAATCGAAGGTTCTTCTAAGGTACCATCAAAATTAGGCACCCAATCAACAGTGCCTAGCTCTACCTCTGATAGTAAGGCATCGGCATACTTTGAAAGTCGCGATTCTGTGTAGCGCATTGCTGCAAAAGATTTCGGATCATCGGGCGATCCCCAATTACCTTGACCATCAATAAGGGGGTAGCGATAAGAAAAAGGTTGCGCCATTAGGACCATTGCTTCATAGCAGGCGGCATCCCCATGGGGATGGAATTTACCTAAAACGTCACCCACCGTGCGTGCTGACTTTTTATATTTTGCACCGGCCTTGAGGCCAAGATCAGACATTGCATAAACAATTCTGCGTTGTACTGGCTTCAAGCCATCACCGATGTGCGGTAAGGCTCTATCCAAAATTACATACATAGAATATTCAAGATAAGCTTTTTCTGTGAATTGTTTTAAAGGCTGATTTTCAAACTCCGCAATGCTCATAGGTTCTCAGTTTATTAGGTATAATGCTGAAGGAGTATAAGTTATTCTGAACATTGCTGTCACGCGATTATAGACTCATAATAATGTATTCAAACCAAGGATCTCCTATGCCAATTCAATATTCTTTTTTTGATCGACTATTAATTGCAGTGGACAATGGGGTGCGTTCTTTATTCGCTCAGCCGATATCTAGAAGACCGAATCCCGCGATGATTGAGCAGGAACCAATGCTGACTCCCACTGAACGCAAACAAAGCGCGGCACTCATGCGGGTAAATCATGCCGGAGAGGTTTGTGCGCAGGCTTTATACTATGGCCAAGCAATAACCGCTAAATCTATTCAAACCAAAAATGCTCTTTTACAGGCTGCAGAGGAGGAGACCGATCATTTAGCGTGGTGTCAAGAACGTATTGAACAGCTAGGGAATCACACGAGTTACTTAAATCCGTTGTGGTATGTGGGGTCATTTACCATTGGCCTATTGGCCGGTATCGTTAATGATAAGTTTAGTTTAGGGTTTGTCGTTGAAACGGAGAGGCAGGTGGAAAAACATTTGCAAAATCACCTGACACAAATTGCACCTCATGATAATAAAAGTCGACTTATTTTGGAGCAGATGTGTGAAGATGAAACTCATCATGCGACCGTCGCAATGAGTGCAGGCGCAATTGAGTTACCTATTTTTGTAAAAAAAATCATGGCTGCAATATCAAAGGTCATGACAACCACTACCTATTATGTTTAAGAAATGATCAAACTTTCTCACCTAGCAAAAACCTTTAATGGGAAAGACTACATCGTTGAAGATCTTTCACTTGAAGTTGCCAAAGGAGAGCTATTAGTTTTGCTCGGATCTTCAGGTTCGGGAAAAACAACTACTTTGAAAATGATTAATCGATTAGTCGAGCCTAGTTCGGGTCAGATAATGATTGATAATGAGGACATTAGTTTATTAGACCCGGTGGCATTAAGACGATCCATAGGTTATGTCTTTCAAGGCGTGGGATTATTTCCTCATTTAACCGTAGAAGAAAATATAACTATCATTCTAAAACTCAATGGCATGGAAGAAGGGGAAAGAAAGAAACTATCAGATTATTTTTTGGATTGTGTGAATTTAGAACCGAGTGTGTATGCCTCACGTTATCCCGATGAATTATCGGGAGGACAACAACAACGAGTCGGAGTTGCACGAGCATTAGTGACTAATCCGCATCTATTGCTTATGGATGAACCCTTTGGTGCGGTTGATGCAATTAACCGTAACACCTTGCAGACAGAGCTTCTGAAACTCAAGGGAAAACTCAATAAAACAATTGTTTTTGTGACCCATGATATATTTGAAGCTGTTCGACTCGGTGATCGCATTGCCATTATGAACCAAGGTCGTTTGGAGCAAATAGGCACTAAACAAGAAATCATCCATTCCCCCTCTACCTCATTTGTAAACCAGTTGTTTGATAAAACCTCACGCCAATTAAAAGCATACATGGAACTGTTAGATGAATGATGGGGTGATATTTCTTTACAATAAATTCCCTCTATTAATGCAAAAGCTTTTAGAGCAAGTGTATTTAACAATGGGCTCTGTGGCGATCGCAATGCTAATTAGCATTCCTCTTGGAATTTATATTGCACGAAAAAATAAATTAAAAAAATATATTTTATCGTTTACCAATATTTTGCAAACACTCCCTAGCCTTGCTGTAATGGGGTTTTTACTGCCCTTTTTAGGAGTGGGGATTAAGACTGCCATTCTAGCCCTGGTCATCTATGCAATACTTCCCATTCTTCAAAATACTGTCACCGCTTTTCTAGGGGTGGCCCCAGATTTATTAGAAGCGGCTGATGGACTTGGTTTTACTAAATCACAGAAATTATGGCGCGTTGAATTCCCTCTTGCCTTGCCTGTCATCATTGCTGGAGTGCGTACTGCAACAGCAATGAGCGTGGGTATAGCAACGCTCGCCGCCTTTATTGGCGCAGGAGGGCTGGGTGATTTCATTTATGAGGGGCTTTCCCTTAATAGCACTCGGTTAATTTTATTAGGTGCGATTCCTGCAGCACTGCTCGCATTAGTATTGGATTACATCATTGGATTGTTCGAAAAAAAAATTACCGCAAAGAAACATCCTGTTAAAAAAAGAAAATGGGCTCTCTATTATCTAACAATTATTTTTTTCTTTTTTATTTTAGCTATCGGCATAGGATTGTTTTTTACCGGCAGTTCAAAAACAAATACAGTGCGTGTGGGTACAAAAAATTTCACCGAGCAAATAATTTTGGGAGAGATCATTACTCAATTGTTGCGTGCGGACACTGCATTACATGTGGTTAAAAAATTTAATTTAGGCGGTACCTTTATTTGCCAACGCGCAATTATTCGTGGCGATATTGATTTATACCCCGAATATACCGGCACAGGGTACACAGTGATTCTTTCACAAACCCAGCCAAGGAGTTCGGCTGAAATATATAACTATGTGCGTCAAACTTACTTCGATAAATTCAATCTCATTTGGCTAAACGTTTTTGGTTTTAATAACACCAATGCAGTTGTGGTGTCGCGTCAGGTTGCAACAAAATATTCATTGCGAAAAATTAGCGATTTAAACGCTATTGCGCATCGTCTTGTGATAGGTGTACCCGCCGATTTTATGGAACGACCCGATGGGTTTGTCGGCTTAAAGAATAAATATCATTTAGAGTTTGGACGTGTGCGATTAATGGATCCGGGATTGATGTATAAAGCAATTCAATTAGGTCAGCTCGATGTGATTATGGGTTTTTCTACCGACGCAAGAATACTTGCTTATAATTTGGTGGTTTTAGAAGATGATCAACATTTGTTCACCGCTTATTTTGCGGCTCCAATTATCCGTGACGACATACTTAAGCGGCATCCAAATATAAAAGTGGTCTTGGATAAGTTGGCGGGAAAAATAAATAATAACACAATGCAAAATTTAAACTATCAAGTCGATGTGCTGCAGAAAACCCCTGAAGAAGTAGCCAGTAAATTTTTAAAGACCCTTAAAGAGTCTTGAGATCCTGCCTGTCCCGCTCGGTAGTCAAAAAATTTTGTAACAGTTCCTTCCCATGCTCGGTCAAAATGGATTCCGGGTGAAATTGCACTCCTTCTATTAAAAAATGGGCGTGCTTAAGTCCCATAATTTCATCTAGGTCACCCCGCTCATTTTGTGTCCATGCGGTAATTGCAAAACAAGAAGGCAGCGAATTTTTATCTACTACCAATGAATGATAACGTGTGGCATTAAATGGATTAGGAAGATTGCGAAAAATGCCCTCCCCGCAATGATAAATTTTGGAAATCTTACCATGCATCACTTTGTGTGAACGAGTCACTTGTCCTCCAAAAGCTTGACCAATGCTTTGATGACCCAGGCATACCCCTAGTAAGGGAATGGCGCCGGCAAATGATTTAATAACTTCTAAAGAGATGCCCGCCTGATCAGGAGATCCTGGGCCCGGTGAAATGACAATCGCGCGTGGTTGTAATGCAGTGATTTGTGAAATTGATATCGCATCATTTTTAACAACTAACACCTCAAAGTGGAGTTCTCGAAAATAATGAACAAGGTTATAGGTAAACGAATCATAGTTATCAATCATTAATAACATGGTTCTGTCCGCGACTAATGAGTAACTTTATTCAGCTCTGCTCGTAATCGTGCGATAGTGGTTTGATAATTATCGCTATGAAAGATACCAGTGCCTACCACAAACGTGTCCGCTCCTTCATTTGCTATATCAGCAATGTTATTAATTTTGATGCCGCCATCAACTTCGAGTCTAATAGGGTGAGAACAATCTTGAATTATGTGATGAACCTGTCTTATTTTGCGTAACATGCTAGGGAGGAACTCCTGGCCACCAAATCCGGGATTCACTGACATGACCAGGACGAGATCCAGCCGTTCTAATACGTATTCAAGATATTCTAAGGGAGTTGAAGGATTAAATGCTAACCCCGCTTTACACCCAAGATCTTTTATTAATTGTAAACTGCGGTCGAGATGTTCCGTTGCTTCGGGATGAATCGTAATATAGGTAGCCCCTGCTTTTGCGAACTCCACAATAAGGGCGTCTACGGGTTTAACCATCAAATGAACGTCAATGGGGGCGGTAATGCCATATTTTCTCAGCGCGGAGCAAACCATGGGGCCGACTGTTAAACAAGGAACATAGTGATTATCCATCACATCGAAATGGATAAAATCCGCACCCGCTTCAATCACTTGGGTTACCTCTTGGCCTAAATTGGCAAAATCAGCAGCAAGTATTGAAGCAGAAATTTTCGAATCACGCATGAATAAGCCCTTTCTAAAATCGTTAATTATAATAATTTCTCAAAAGAATATTGTACATCATTATCCAAATGCTTAAGAAAACCTATATCCCTCTTGCTTTACAGATAGTTTCATAAGCTAATTTGATTTCTTGAGTTTTTTGGGTGGCGAGTTTAATCATTTCTTCTGGCAGCCCTTTTGAGACTAATTTGTCAGGATGATTTTGACTCATCAACTTTCGATAGGCTTTTTTTAAGTCACCGTCACTAATTGAAGTCGGTACACCTAAAATTCGATAAGCATTTGCCAGGCGATTGGGTTCTTGGTGCCGAGGTTGCTGGTAACCTGAACGTGAATTTCTATAATTTGACTGGGACCCATAGGTTTGCGAACGCTGAAAAAAATCGCTCGCATTGAAGTTCAAGCGATAACAGATATGCTCTAAAATGCGCTGTTTATTTCGGGTTAAAATCCCATCCGCTTGTGCTGCTTGTAGCTGGATTTCAAGAAAAAGATGCAATAAGTTCCTTTGTTGAAAACAAGCGTCATTTAACGCTGATAGAATTTGATCCAAATCAAAGTCTGCTAATTTTCCCTGCCTAAAATATAAAATAGCTTGCTGCTTCAAATGAGGGGTAAGCATCATGTTTTGCATAATTCTCGTGGCCGCTTTAATTTCATTTTCTGAAACTCTACCATCCGCTTTTGCGATATATCCCATGATAGTAAAAGTAGCCTTAAAAAAAATGTCCTGGGTTTGGGTATGTTGATAGCTTGGGGGAGGGAAGAAAAACCAATGACCTTTACGGCTAACATCAAAATAATGACCCAACATCAAACCCACAATAGCGCCCAAAGGACCCGCAATCATGTATCCGAATACCGAACCGAGTAATTTGCCTAACCAAAACATAATTTACAACTTACAAAACATTATATAACCAAGCATAATACCAGGTAAAACTGATAACAACCTTAATCAAATAAGGGTTTCTATGTCTAACATTGATTTAAACAGGTTTTCTCCAGTAGCCGTCCCCTCAACGGGAACTGTCTTGAGTGTAGAAAATTATTTAACCTCAAAAAAGCCACAAATTGAAACCTGGCTTGAACAGAAATTAAGCGATCATCCGGTCCCATTTTATTGTTCAGTAGATGTTCGAAACGCGGGATTTAAGATAGCCCCGGTCGATACGAATTTATTCCCCGCAGGATTTAACAATCTCGGCCAGAGTGAGCACTTTTGTGTTGAGGCCGTCAAGAAGGTCTTTGAGCAAGATCACCCATTGGTGAAAAAAATACTTATCATTCCAGAAGATCATACGCGAAATGTTCATTACTATGAGAATATTTTCATTATTCAAGATATTTTGGAAAAGGCAGGCTTACAAGTCAACATTGGCAGTCTATTATCTGAACTCGATCAACCCAAAATCGTTGATTTGCCTTCGGGGAAACAACTTACTTTGCACCCTCTATCGCGTAAGCATAATAAACTACAAATCAACGATTTTATTCCCGATCTCATTTTACTCAATAATGACTTGTCGAACGGCGTTCCTGTCTTACTCGAAGACATTGATCAAATAATTATACCGCCTGTAAATGCGGGATGGCATACCCGTCTTAAATCGGTACATTTCAATCATTATCAACAGGTTGCGACTGAATTTGCGAGCGAGTTTGACTTAGACCCTTGGCTACTGGCTCCGTTATTTAAATACTGTGGCAAAGTAAATTTCATGGCGAGCAAGAATGGGGAGCATTGTATAGCACGGCGTTCAGAAGAGCTCTTTAGAGAAATTGAAACGCAGTATAAAAAATTTAGTGTCACACAACAACCTTACATAGTAGTCAAGGCAGATGCGGGAACCTACGGTATGGCTGTCATGATGATTCAAGATCCAAAGGAACTACTAAGCATAAATCGTAAAGATCGCACTCGGATGGCAAGTATCAAGGGAGGGCGAGAAGTCCATCAGGTAATAATTCAAGAAGGTGTTCACACCCTAGAAACCCGAGGTGAGAAACGGTTTACAGCAGAACCAGTGATTTACATGATTGGTAAAAAAGTCGTTGGTGGATTTTATCGAGTGCATGAAGCAAAGGGTTTCAATGAAAATTTGAATGCTCCGGGCATGCATTTTGAGTCATTTGATCCTTCAAATGAGGAAGAAAATCAACGAATCTATGCTTATGGTGTTATAGCAAGGCTTGCTTTAATCGCAGCTGCAAGAGAATTAAATATAACAACGCCCGCTGAAGGTAATAACAATGCCGGTTAATTTAGCAGTAGTAATGGATCCGATCTCTTCTATTAATTTTAAGAAGGACACAACCTTAGCCCTACTTTTGGAAGCGCAGCGCCGCGATTGGTCTTTATCCTACTTAGAACAGAAAGATTTATTTGTTCGAGACGGGGTGGCCTTCGGGAATGCTTGTTCTCTGCAGGTATTTAATGATCCAAAGTGTTGGTATCAACTCGGTGAAAAACAGTCGAAGCAACTCGACTTTTTTGATGTTATTTTGATGCGCAAAGATCCGCCGTTTGATATGGAATATATTTATACGACATATATTCTAGAGTTTGCAAAGGCCGAGGGGGTAAGGGTAATTAATGATCCCCAGGGATTAAGGGATGCTAATGAAAAACTGTTCGCTCAGTGGTTCCCGCAATGTATGCCTACCACGATAGTGACTAAAGACGGCTCCTTATTACGACAATTTATTAAAGATCAAAAAGAGGTGGTTTTAAAACCTCTGCACTCTATGGGCGGAGGTTCCATTTTTCACTTAAAGGAAGGCGATCATAATATTAATGTGGTCATTGAAGTGCTTACCCAGAATGGACTATCGCACATTATGGCGCAACGGTTTATCCCATCCATTACCGAGGGCGACAAACGAATCTTTATGATCTACGGGAAACCCATTCCCTACGCCCTGGCAAGGTTACCCAAGGAAGGAGAAATTCGAGGTAATTTAGCCGCCGGGGGCAATGCCAAAGGGGTGGAGTTAACTACGCGAGATTATTATATTTGTGAACAGGTGAGCAAGAAACTACTCGAAAAGGGCTTGGTATTTGTGGGATTAGATGTGATTGGCGAATATTTGACTGAAATTAACGTGACCAGTCCTACCTGCGTTCGTGAGCTCGAACCTTTTTATGATATAGACATCGCCAAACAATTTTTTGATGAGCTAGCAATTTCTTTATAGCGAGTGCCTCACCATTCAATTATGTGCTTTCTTTATTGCTTTCTAATCGTAATTTTTCCAAAATCAATTTCGCTTTACTTCCCGGAATCTTGTTGGGATATAAAGAGGCCATTGATATCGATACTCCATTGGCTGTCATTAACCTGGCATGAGATCGATTAAGTTGTCTAGGTTCACGAACCCCACAAGAATGGCTAATGACTCCAATTTCATATTCCATATTTTTTGCATAATGATAGACGCGCACTGATTTCACTGTCGGGTCAAGACCATAGGTATAACGCGGATCATTCGAAGTGATGCCGGTGGGGCAAGTATTTAAATGACATCTTAAGGCTTGAACGCACCCTAGTGAAAACATGAAGCCACGTGCAGAGTTGATAAAGTCGGCTCCTGCGCACAAGGCCCATGATACATCGGCTGGCGTGATCACCTTGCTGGAAGCAATAATTTTAATGCGATCACGTAAACCATATTCCACCAAGGTGTCGACTAAAACGGGCAGGGCTTCACTCAAAGGGATGCCCATGTAATCTATTAAACTCATTGGCGCAGCGCCTGTCCCGCCACCTGCGCCATCCAGGGTGATAAAATCTGGAGCGCAGTCTTCCCCCCGTTTTAAAATCTCCACGCATAACTCATCAAGCCATTCAAATCCCCCTAAAGCGATTTTGAATCCCGTAGGCTTGCCGGTGACATCGCGTACATGATTAATAAAATCAAGCAGTTGTGAAGAATTAGCGATTTCTGGATGACGATTGGGGCTAATTGAATCTTCATGTATTGGAATGCCGCGAATTTCTGAGATTTCTGCATTAACTTTTACAGCGGGTAATAGCCCCCCCTTACCGGGTTTGGCTCCCTGACTCAATTTAACTTCAAACATTACTATTTGACGTAGTGCAGCTACCTCTCGAAGTCTCTTATCACTTAATTTGCCATCTAAAGTACGAAACCCATACTTGGCTGTTCCTATTTGAGCAACTAAATCAGCCCCGCCTTCCAGGTGATAAGGTGATACGCCGCCTTCTCCCGTATTGAGCCAGCAACCTGCCATTTTGGCGCCATGAGATAAAGCGATAATGGCTTTTTTAGACATAGCGCCGTAGCTCATGGCAGAAATGTTAAAAATCGATTTGGCGGTGTAAGGATGCTTGCAATTTTTGCCTATGGTAACCGGTTTTGACTCTACCGCGTCTTGATTAAGGGTAGGAAACGGAGCATCTACGAAAAGCACTGTCCCAGTCGGTTTGAGATCTCTGGTAGAACCAAAACTCACTGTATTATTTAGATCCTTAGCCGCGCGATAAACCCACGATCGTTGCGCGCGATTGAACGGAAGTTCTTCACGGTCCCCTTCAAACCAGTACTGACGCAGATAAACGCCCAGGTCTTCTGTAATATAACGTAGATGTCCAACAATAGGATAATTACGCAAAATTGAATGTTCTTTCTGATAGCGATCATGAATGTATAAGATAATCAGTCCCAGGATACTAAAAATAAGCAGGAAGACGGCTAGGAATTCGCTCAAGTCACGCAGATGTTCCAGCAAAAGATCAATAATGGCGTGATTGAACATGTAATTCTCCAGTAGTAGAACGGTAAGAATAGCATATCTTTTTAAAGCTATTCACCTATGGCCGCCCCAGTCGGGCGGCGGCTATCCATAGCGCCATAAAATTTATGTGTCTCTGAGTCTATCAGGATGCCACTCACCGCCCCCCAGTAAGGAGTGTCGTAAGGTGAGCCAAGTTTAAGCTGATAACCCATTTTTTCCAGAATGGCTTGGGTATCTCTAGAAAATGCAAATTGCTCCATAAATATTTTGTCTGGCAACCATTGCATATGAAAACGAGGTGCATCTTCTGCCTCCTGAATATTCATCCCGTAATCAATGACATTCAATATGACATTAATTATTTGCGAGGGAATAGTTGATCCGCCTGGGGTGCCAATGACCAAGAACAATTTGTCGTCCTTAGTCATAATGGTGGGCGCCATAGAACTTAAAGGGCGTTTATTAGGTTCGAGAAGATTTTGTTTGCCTTGATAAAGACCATAAGTATTAGAAGTATTGGGTTTAATCGTAAAATCAGCCATCTCATTATTTAAGAAAAATCCAGTTTTCCCCGGAATAACTTTGGAGCCAAAATAATCATTTAGAGTATAAGTCACCGATACCGCATTTCCTTTCCGATCAATGACCACATACGAGGTAGTATTGCTCCCTTCGGGAATATCCCAACGGATTCTGTCAGAAGGAGTCGCTTTATTAGGTTTTATTTGAGCCTGTATTTTTCGAATATGGGATTGCGATAGTAACGTTTTAACGGGGTTTTGAATAAAGTTGGGGTCTCCTAAATAACGGTTGCGATCAGCATAGGAAAATCGCATCGCTTCCACTGCATAGTGTGTTCCCATCGCAGAATGGAAACCATACTCACGCAGTTTATAAGGTTCAAGTATCTTCAACGCTTCGCATATTGTTGTGCCAGACCCTGGCGGGGGCGTGGTGATGATTTTATAGCCACGATAAGTACAAACAAGCGGCGATTGTTCATCAATAGAATAATGACTTAAATCACTTTTTGTTATTACACCGCCATTTTTATTGCTCGCCTTAACAATTTCTTCTGCTATTTTTCCTTGGTAAAAGCCAGCAGTCCCCTTACTTGCGATTTCTTTTAAAGTAGTCGCCAAATTTTTTTGAACCAATCGATCACCCGGGTTGTAGCTACGGCCCCCCTTCATAAATATAGCGCACACATTAGGTTGAGTTTTAAAGCTCTCCTCACCTGTTTTTAAAATGCTGACATCTCCGGGCAAGAGCAGGTAACCATCCTCTGCTAATCGTATAGCAGGTGCAAGGACCTGGCTCAGGGGCAAAGTTCCATATTTTTCAAGCGCCTTATTCAAACCCATGACGGTTCCAGGAATTCCCACAGCCAAATAAGGCTTGGCTAATGCCCCCTTGATATGTCCAGTACTCAAGTTCTCAAAAATGACATTACCCTTTGGATCCAGAAATAAATCTAGCCTGCTTTTTTTCGGGGCTTTTTCCCTAAAGTTTAAAAAAGTTGCGTGGCCATTAGCAAATCGAATTAACATAAATCCGCCTCCGCCTATATTCCCGCAACACGGATTAACCACGGCAAGGGCATAGCCCATAGCGACAGCGGCATCCACAGCATTGCCTCCTTGTTTTAGAATACAAGCTCCCACTTCGGTTGCGTATCGTTGACTAGAGACTGCCATGAATTTGCTGCCTTGAACGGGGGCCGGTGATGCTGCGTTAACAATCTGAGCGATTGACGTTAGTAGGAGAGGAATAATTCTTTTCAACATTGCTTGACCATGAAGTAAACTACGAATCGGGCTAATAGTGGATAAAATTAATCGATGATTGTAGCAGAACTTGCGTTTTATATAGAAGACAAAACACGTGAGTCTGAAGGTGAACAATTAGCGAAAAAATTGCAACTCCCTCTAGTTTTGGATCTTCAACCTAATCAATTAGTTTTAACACTGACAGCGCAGCGCTTAGAATTACGTTTAACGAATCAAAAAATAAACCCACTCTATGTCGATTTTTTAAATCAAAATATTCAAAAACGACTTCTTAAGAATAAGGGCAGAAACGAGCTTATTGCTAAAGCCATAGGGCTTAAAGGACATTTTATACCTCGCATTATTGATGCCACCGCCGGTCTGGGTAATGACGCATTGGTAATGGCTAACCTGGGTTGCGAGGTAACCTTGCTTGAACGTTCTCCTATCATTTTTGCGTTGCTGGAAGATGGTTTAAAACGCGCCCAAACACACCTGCCCAATTGGATTAATAATATAAATTTATTATGTGTGGACAGCATTGATTTTCTTAATAATGAGCTTAAGCATCAACGGCAGGTAGATGTCATTTATCTAGACCCTATGTTCCCCGAAAGAACTAAGTCAGCCTTGGTAAAAAAAGAAATGAGGATATTGAAAAGCATTGTGGGGGAGGATGAAGATGCACAAGCCTTATTTAGGATCGCCCAAAGATGCGCCAAAAAAAGAGTAGTGGTAAAACGACCAAGATACGCTGAAACGCTAATTAACGAGTCACCTTCCTTAATATATAAGGGGAAAGCAACTCGATATGATGTTTATTTGTCGGACACCCGTAAAACCCAAGAGACTAATAGCTGACTGGCAAGTCTGCGCTAAACCATGAACCAAAACCACCCTGCAAAGAATAGACACTGGTGTAGCCCATTTTTTGTATCGCATCACTTGCTAGTGCCGAACGAAAACCGCCGCCGCAATATAAGACAATGGTCGCTCTTTTATCTACAATAATCTTCTCAATATCCCTTTCTATGACGCCCTTACTCATATGAATAGCCTTGGGTATTCGTCCTCTTTGCCATTCATTATCTTCACGCACATCAACGAGATAAAATTGATCATTGTTCTGCAATTTTTCGTTTAATTGAACAATATTAATTTCTTCAACTCTACTTTGTGCGTCTTCTACGAGGGCTAAAAATTCTGGATTGTGTTTCATATTTGAACCTCTGCTAAATCGCCCTTGGTTTCCAGCCAATGTTTTCTATCCAGGGAACGTTTTTTTGATAATAACATATCTAATAAATCTTCGGTTTTGTCGCCTTCTTGTACATTAAGTTGTACTAGCCGCCGCGTTTCGGGTGCCATGGTGGTCTCGCGAAGCTGCAGTGGATTCATTTCCCCCAACCCTTTAAAACGTTGAACATGAACCGTGCCTTTTTTCTTTTCAGCGGAGATCCGTTCTAAAATGCCTTTCTTTTCCGCATCATCGAGAGCATAGAAAACCTCTTTACCAATATCAATCCGATATAAGGGAGGCATGGCGACAAAGATATGACCCGCGATGACCAAGGGTTTAAAATGTTTTAAAAATAAAGCGCAGAGTAAGGTAGCGATATGTTGACCATCAGAATCTGCGTCAGCCAAAATGCAGATCTTGCTATATCTTAGGTTTTCCATGTCGTGCGCTCCTGGCTCAACACCGATAGCAACCGAGATATCGTGAATTTCTTGAGAGCCTAAAATTTCATCAGGATTCACTTCCCACGTATTTAAAATTTTCCCTCGCAGCGGCATCACTGCCTGAAATTCCCGACTTCTCGCCTGCTTTGCCGATCCCCCCGCGGAATCTCCTTCAACCAAAAATAGTTCACTTGAATCAGAATCTTGAGAGCTACAATCTGCTAATTTTCCGGGTAAGGCCGGTCCTGAAGTGACTTTTTTGCGGATGATTTTTTTACTATCACGGGTCCGTCTTTGGGCATTGTTAATGGCCAGTTCGGCTAAACTTTCGCCAAGATTGACATGTTGATTTAAGAATAGACTAAAAGCATCTTTTACCACGCCAGAAACAAAGGCAACGCATTCTCGTGAGGATAAGCGTTCTTTCGTTTGACCAGAGAATTGGGGATCCTGCAGTTTGACAGATAATACATAATTACAGTTTTCCCAGATATCATCGACGGTAAGTTTCAATCCCCTCGGCAAAAGTTTGCGAATTTCACAAAATTCCCGCATTGCTTCGAGTAGGCCCGTTCGAAAACCATTAACATGTGTTCCCCCCTGAATGGTGGGAATAAGATTTACATAACTTTCAGCAACGATAATGCCCTTATTTTCAGGCAACCAAGATACGGCCCAATCCACCGCCTCTTCATTACCAAAGAAACTGCCCACAAAAGGGTCCTCGGGTAATCTTTCTTCATTGACCAAGGTGCTGCTGAGGTAGTCTTTCAACCCATCTTCGTAGCACCACTCTTCAGTCTTACCGGTATGCTCATCATGAAAATAAACGTGTAAGCCGGGACACAATACTGCTTTTGCTCTTAAAGCATGTTTTAAATGGGTGAGAGAGAATTTACCGATATCGAAGTATTTGCTATCCGGCCAAAAGCGGACCGTGGTGCCACTTTCTTGTTTGTTGGCGGTTCCAACTACGACAAGGTCTGAGGCCTTATCACCATTGGCAAACACCATTTGGTAAAGCTTACCTTCACGTTTTACGATCACCTGCAATTTAGTGGAAAGCGCATTCACCACGGAAATGCCTACGCCGTGGAGACCTCCTGAAAACTTATAGTTTTTATTAGAGAATTTTGCTCCAGCATGAAGTCGAGTCAAAATTAGCTCTACTCCGGGTATGCCTTCTTCAGGATGCTTATCAACAGGCATTCCTCGACCATCATCAATAACTTCTAATGATCCGTCCTTATAAACATTAATGGCTATTTGTGTGGCATGCCCGGCGATAGCCTCATCGACACTATTGTCAATTGCTTCAAACGCCAAGTGGTTAGGATTGCGGGTATCGGTATACATGCCTGGGCGTTTACGTACCGGATCTAGGCCGCTTAATACCTCAATTGCTTCTGCGGTATAGGAATTTTTATTTTCTGACATATGTTTTACTCATGGTAGACGACTGATACCTGTTTTTATATTGCCATTATATTCAAATTCTATCCAGCGATAACCTGGGGTCAAACTATCATTTCCAAGACAGCGGTCAGATTCGCATCAGGTGAGGAGTTTTGTAGTTGCTCCAGAGGATCGGCGAACAAATGACAATCTGAAATTTGGGCCACACGAAGACTAGTTATCATTCCATTCGACATCCAATTTAGGTTTATTAAGTTGCAACCATTGAAGCGCCATGATGGTAATCGCATTGTTGATAGCGCCTTTTTCAAGCAAATCAAACGCTTCTTGGGTATCCATTACATGGACGCGGATATCCTCATGCTCTTCCTTTAAGCCATGAATGCCGCCTGCCTGAGAAGCATCCACCTTGGCGCAAAACATGCTAAGGTATTCATTGCTCCCTCCCGGACTCACCCAATACTCATATATTTTTTTTAAGGCAATCGGATCTAACCCACTCTCTTCCTTAATTTCTCGGCGAATGATGTCTTCAGGATTTCTATCATCTTCATCGGCAAGTCCCGCAACTATTTCCAATAACCAGGGACATTGTTGAGCCATGGCGCCTATTCTAAATTGCTCTATGAGAACGATTTTATTTAGAAGTGGATCATAGGGAAGTGCAGCTGCTATGGGGCGTCGGATACACAACGCACGACCCAGTACCTCGCTCCAGCCGCCTAAAAATAAGCGATGTTTGAAATGGTAGGTTCTAACTTTAAAAAATCCCGAATAAATTTCCTCTTCGGATATCATCTCAACATCTTTTTGGCTATCAAATTTAGACTTTTGGGCCATGTTCCACCTTTGTTTATAGAGAGGGTTTAGCTTAGCAGGTAAAGTTTAGATCAAATATTTTTAATTTGTCTTTAAGTTGTTACAATCACCTCCGAATCATTTATATAGTAACTACTCAAAGCGCTTAGAGAAATAGCAGGACGCGAAGTTAATAAAGAGAACGCAATGGCAAAGGATGGTTTCCTCCAGTTATCGATCAATGGTCCCAAAGGCCATGAAAAGGCCCGGACTAATATGCTCAAACAGCAAATTCGGACGTGGGATGTATTAAATGATAAGATCTTAGGTCTCTTCATTACTGTACCTCGTGAGGAATTTGTACCCGTCAAATACAAATCACTCGCCTTCGCAGACCTAGCAATTCCGTTAGGGCATGGGCAGAGTATGATGCCTCCTCGTGAAGAAGCGCGAATTCTGCAAGAACTAAAAATAACCCCGGCAGATAAAATTTTACTCTTAGGCATAGATAGCGGTTTTATGCTGACCTTGCTTACGAAACTGGGTAAACATGTATATTATTTGGATAATGACTTTGACTCGCTCGACAATGTCAAAAATAAGATTGAAAAGTATAAAATAACCAACGTCACGCCCTTAGTAGGGGGAATCTATCAGGGATGGCAAGATTATTATCCTTTTGATGTTATCCTGTGCACCGGATCACTCCCTGATATTCCTCAAGTTTTAAAGAATGCACTTAACATTCAGGGCAGACTCTTTGCTGTTATAGGCAACACTCCCGCAATGGAGGCAATGATTATCCGGCGAGTCTCGAAAACTAATTGGGATGAAACAACAATATTTGAAACAGAGCGACCCCGAATATTAGATGTAAAAGAACCTGAAACGTTCACATTTTAGAACCAAGGAAGAGTTCATAGTTTATGAAAAAAATAATTTCTTGCCTGATTACCTTGTTAGCAGTGTGGTCTCAAACATTACTCGCTGCTGACTTACTCGAGATATATTGTGAGGCAGTAAAATGCGATCCTAAATTTAATGGGGCCTATGCGGAATTACTAGCGAATAGAGAAAATCTCCCCATCAACCGTTCTGCGCTATTGCCCCGCCTTGATATTCACGGGGATGCTGAACGTCAAAGAGTAAGAATCGATGGAATTAACTTTACGAACTTCCAATCCACAGGAATCTTCATCCCCATCGCAGATACCAATACTTTTTATAATAACCATGTTTTTTATTCTTTAAAATTAACTCAACCTGTCTTTAACTACAAAAATTGGTCGAAGGTTCAGCAAGCAAAGGCCACCGTCAAGCAAGCAGAGGCTGCTTTTTGTGCCTCTGCGCAAGACTTAATGGTGAGAGTGGTTAGAGCCTATTTCGATGTAATGATTGCGGATGCTAACTTGTTTTATACAAGGGAGAATAAAAAAGCTGTGGCGGAACAGCTTAGGCAAAGCAAAGAAACTTTTAGAGTTGGCGTAATCCCTATTACCAATGTTTATGAAGCCCAGGCGCGATTCGATTTGGTTATCGCTCAAGAAGTCACGGAGCGCTATGAGCTAGCCGCGAGAATCGAGATTTTGCGCACCATCACCAATCATTTATATTGTAACTTAAAAGGTTTGAGTGGTTTCCTACCTCTAGTCACGCCTCAGCCAGCTAATATTACAGATTGGGTTTGCATATCGGAAAAACAAAATTATCAATTACTGGCTGCTCACTTTGCCACTCTGGCGGCTCAGCAAAATATTAAAATCCAAGCGGGAGATCAGTTGCCCGTAGTAAATACCTTTGGTCAATTCATCTATAGCTACGATAGTAATATCCAAGGCAGTGGTGTATTACTACGCCAACAAATTGCACAAGGTGGGGTGGAGCTAGATTGGGCTCCCATTCAAGGGGGCGGGATTATTGCTCGAACCAATCAAGCCCAATATCAATATCAGCAAGCCTGTATCGAGCAAGAAAGAATCCGCCGCTTGGTAACCTCTCAGGCTAGGAATTCTTTCTTAGGTATTTATGCCTATATTGCAAAAGTAAATGCCGATAGAGCATTGATAAGCTCCAGCCAGCTCTCTTTAAAGGCGACAATGGAAAGCTATAAAGTGGGAACACGTACCATTTTAGATGTTCTAAACCAGCAAACCCAACTTTATAATGCTCAAAAAACGTTTATTCGTGATCGCTATGAATATATTTATCAAACAGTTTTATTAAAGCAAGCATCGGGAACCTTGAGCGTAGGTGATATACAGCAAATCAATTGTTGGCTCTACAGTACGATTGATATTAAAAAATATGATGCTCTATTAGAGGGCTGTTTAATGCCTGAAACTCACTAATCGCTAAGGCGTGGCATTGTCTTCTGAATAGTTTTAGTAATGACGTTGATGTGCTTTTCGGTCGCGCCTCGATTTTCTTCAATCACCTCATAGCCCGCAGCCCCTACTCTGTTGCAATAAGTTTCGTCTGCTAATAATCTGCAAAAAATATCATAAAGCGCTTCAGCATCTTTAGCGACATGAAGCGCCTTTGAATGGGTCAACAAGTCGCTAATTGCCGTAAAATTAAATAAATGCGGGCCAGTTACAATGGGGAGCTTTAAAGCGGCAGGTTCTAATAAATTGTGTCCACCCACTGGCACCAAACTTCCGCCAACAAACGCAATATTTGCCAAGGCATAGAAGAAATAAAGTTCTCCCATGCTGTCCCCAATAAATATACTTGTTTCAGAGGTTGGCAGGTTATGGCTGCTGCGTCTTGATATAGTATGTCCTTTTTTGGAACATAAATTGGCGACCTCATCAAATCTTTCTGGATGTCTTGGTACAAGAATCAACAGGGTGTCAGGGAATTTCTGCCGAATTTGAGAAAACACATCAATAAGTTGCTCCTCTTCACCGGCATGGGTGCTCGCCGCGACCAAGATATGTTTAAAAGGAAGTTGCTGCTTAATTTCTAACCCTTTTAGAATCTGTTGCTCGGGCGGTTTGATATCAAACTTCAAGTTTCCAAGGGTCATGAGTTGATCCTTTGGGAAGCCCAGGCTTAAAAATCGATTAGCATCCTGTGTGCTTTGTGCACATAACACACTAATGTTTTTGAGTAGCGGCGAAATTAATTTTTTGATACGCATATACCCTGTGAGCGAACGAGGTGAAAGGCGGGCATTAGCCAATACTAATGGCAGTTTATTCAGGCCAGCAATGTGCAATAAGTTGGGCCATAACTCAGTCTCCATGATAACGCCTAGCATGGGGTTATTATGTTTCAAAAAACGTTTAATGATAAAGGGGAGATCGTAAGGCATATAAATATGTTTAATTTGGGAGTCATCTTTCCATGTGCTTTCAACCCGAATAGCACCTGTAGCTGTCATAGTCGTAATGATGATGGGTATATTAGCAAAAGTAGTTTTTAATTGTCTTATTAGGGGTTCTGCTGCGACGGCTTCTCCATAAGAAACGGCGTGTAACCACAAGGATGAAGAAATCTGCTCATGGCTATATTTGCCAAGTCTTTCTCCAAGACGTTGGAAATTATTGCGCGTCTTACGCGAGCGCCAAAATGCACGAACAAGAATAAAGGGCAATACCGTATAAAATCCGGCGGTGTATAATTTTCTCATCAGTATTTATTCAATGGTTGGTTTTAAAGGAGAGCAAATCTCTTGGGATGTGGTATATTCTGCGTATATTAGCGGATACTGTAAAGAGTAATTTCTATCGTAATTATTCAGCACTCATTTAGAACTTGGAAGAACATCCATATTTGGCTGAACTGTTTTTCTGCTAGCTGAAGGAAGAAGGGAATATTCATGCGTGATTTTTTACTATTCAAGCGAATGCTTACCCCCCTCCTAGTACAGCTACTTTTTTGGATAGCGGTCATACTTTGCATAATAGGCGCTATCAATAATTTCATACACCATGCATTCTTGCATGGTTTGCAAATATTGATCTTAGGGCCTCTTGTAGTACGCGTCGTATGCGAAACGATCATCCTTTTTTTCAGAATGAATGAAACGTTGACAGATCTAAAAAATACTGTACAAGAGAAGCCTTAAGGTGTACAAAGCATCAGAATTTGATCATAACAAAACTGTATTGTTTTTGGAGTTAAGTGGGCATGTTGAAAAAGTTACTTCCGCGAGAGAAAGGCTTTTTTACTCTCTTTCAAGAGGTTGCTGAAAAGGTATTGCATGCCGCGGAACAGTTTCAATCTTTAGTAACTAATTTAGAGGTGTCTGGCGAGTGCGCGAGCATTATTGAGCAAGATGCAAAAGAAGGCGACGAGTTAACAAGACGTACATTCGACCTTCTGCACAAAACTTTTATAACGCCGTTTGACCGTTATGATATTCATAAATTGGCTAGCACCTTAGATGACGTTTTGGATTTATTACATACGACTGCCCAGAAGATTACTATTTATCAAATAGAAACGATTCCCTCTGAGATTCAAAGCCTGGCACAGCTTGCGTTAGAAATTGCTCGTTTAGTTAAAACTTCTATTCACCAACTCGATTCTTTGAAAAATGGTGATGAAATTATGCAGTATTGCCGTCAAATAATTAAGTTAAGAAATGAGGCGGAGCAATTAGCGTTAACGGGTGTTGCGAAATTATTTGAACAAGAATCTGACTTTAAGAATCTGCTCAAAATCAAGGAAGTCTATGAGTCGATCAAGCGCATCACTGATAAAAGTCAAAATCTGGCTAATATCATGAAGGGCATTGTTCTAGAGTACGCTTGATATGATGACTTTCGTTGTTTTTATCATTGCACTAGCCTTATTTTTTGATTTTTTAAATGGCTTTCACGACGCAGCCAATTCAATTGCGACCGTTGTATCCACCCGAGTTCTGAAGCCTTATTGGGCTGTTATCTGGGCCGCCTTCTTTAACTTCATTGCCTTTTTATTTTTCAAATTAGAAGTCGCCAACACTATCGGTACTGGCATAATTGATCCCTCTATCGTAAATCCTCATCTTATCTGTGCTGCGTTATTTGGCGCGATTATCTGGAATATTATCACTTGGTATTATGGGCTTCCTTCGAGTTCATCACATGCTTTATTTGGCGGACTGCTTGGAGCTGGTCTTGCGCGAGCCAATGGTAATTTTGACGTCATTAATATTACAGGAATAACAAAAATATTCGCTGCGATTTTCCTCTCCCCCATTTTGGGATTCGTATTTGGTGTTTTGTTTATGTTCTTAATAGTGCGGTTATTTTGGCGAGTGCCCCGATTAAAAGCAGATAAACTTTTCAAACGTTTACAATTGGTTTCAGCAGCATTAATAAGTCTTGGACATGGCGGTAATGATGCCCAAAAAACAATGGGTATTATTGCTGTATTACTCTTCTCCTCGAATCTTTTAGGCGATAAATTCTATGTGCCAATCTGGGTGGTGATTACTTGTAACTTTGTAATGGCGTTAGGTACCTTATTTGGCGGTTGGAAGATAGTCAGAACCATGGGCATGCGTATCACTAAATTAAAGCCCGTCAGCGGTTTCTGTGCTGAGACAGCAAGTGCGATGACTTTATTTATCGCGACCCATTTTGGGATTCCTGTCTCTACCACCCATACAATAGCCGGTTCAATTTTTGGCACTGGCAGTTTATTTAACTTTTCTGCGGTGAGATGGGGAATTGCAAGGCGCATTGTTTGGGCGTGGGTCATTACCGTTCCGGCAGCAGCTTTAGTGGCAGTGTGCTTTTGGTGGATGCTTTATTTTATAGTGGGCCTATAATATTTAATAGGTTTGCAAAAGAGTATAGCCATGTGTCGTTTTATTGCCTATGCGGGAAATCCCATCATTTTAGATGACGTCCTCTATAAGCCTAAGAATTCATTAATACGTCAGAGTATTCATGCGAGAGAAGCCGATGAGCCGTTAAATGGAGATGGCTTCGGTTTAGGGTGGTATGTGCCCGAAATTGACCCATATCCTGCATTATTTACTTCAATCCAACCCGCATGGAATGATCGCAATCTTCAATACCTGGCTCCTAAGATCAGATCAAACTGTTTTTTTGCCCATGTTCGAGCCGCAAGCTCCGGCGGCGTTTCAATTTTAAACTGTCATCCCTTCCATTATCACCGTTTCTTATTTATGCATAATGGGGATATTGCAGAATTCCACAAAATTAAACGGTACTTAAGGCGCCAACTTTCCGATGAAGCGTATGATTGGATTAAGGGATCCACAGATTCTGAACATATGTTTGCGCTTTTTATCGATATTTTTAACCAAAATAAATGCCATCTTACCGCCGAAGATATAGGCGGCGCCTTTGAAGAAACGCTACAGCGCATTCAATTATTACAAAAAGAGCAGCATGTAGAGGGTATAAACTATATCAATGCAGCGATTACAGATGGTCGCAGTATTGTTGCGGTACGATATATCTCGGAAAAAGCCTCCAAAGCACCATCCCTGCATTTTTCAGAGGGGAGTTACTATGAGTATTACGGCGGAGTGTGTCATATGCGCCCTTCTAGGGCGGGCCAGAATGGAGCCGTATTAGTGGTCTCCGAGACATTAAACAGCTACAAAGCAGAATGGCAAGACATTCCTGTAAATTATATGCTGCTGGTTCGAGACGATTTATCCACCAAGCTTCAGCCAGTTAAGGTGTGATTAACTTGCACTTAACTGCCCGAAAACTTTGGCTGCAACTTGAATAGTTTGATCTAATTCTCGTTTTTTATGCGCAATAGACATAAAACCTGCTTCATATGCGGAAGGGGCTAAATAAATCCCATTTTGCAGCATATGATGGAAAAAACGTTGAAAGCGGGGTAGATCACAATTTCGAACGTCTTGTAAAGAAGAAACCGATTCTTGTTCGGTGAAAAATAATCCAAATAAACCACACGTAGAATTGATTACTAAGGGAATTTGGCAGGTTTTTGCGGCCTCTTTGAGCCCTTCTACTAGATAATCAGTCTTCGACTGGAGTTTAGTATAAAATTCAGGTTTGGATATCTCCTCTAATGTAGCTAAACCGGCAGCGATGGAAACTGGGTTTCCCGAGAGAGTACCTGCCTGATATACGGGTCCAATAGGAGCGACTAACTCCATAATATCCCTTCTGCCACCAAAGGCTCCAATGGGCATGCCCCCACCAATGATTTTACCCAACGTTGTTAGGTCTGGAGTAATCCCATATTTTTCTTGTGCGCCGCCTAAAGCCACTCGAAATCCCGTTATCACCTCATCAAAAATCAAAAGACTTTTATAGGTGGTGCAGACATCGCGCAATTGTTTTAAAAAGTCAGGCTTTGGTAGCACGCAGTTCATGTTACCTACGACGGGTTCAATAATGACTGCGGCAATTTCATCTGGGAACCGTTCAAAAAACTGTATAACAGAATCAATATCATTGTAATCAGCGGTGAGGGTGTGCTGAGCCAAGTCTTCTGGGACGCCTGGAGAACTGGGAATGCCTAAGGTTAATGCGCCTGAGCCTGCATTAACCAGTAACGAGTCTGAGTGCCCATGATAGCATCCTGCAAACTTCAAAATTTTGGTACGCGAAGTGAATGCCCTAGCAAGTCGAATTGCACTCATGGTGGCCTCAGTACCGGAGTTAACTAATCGCACCATCTCGATCGAAGGAACCAAATGACAAATTTTTTCTGCCATCTTAACTTCTATCAAAGTGGGGGCGCCGAAGCTTAACCCTTTGACCATGGTGTCTTTAACCGCTTGCAAAACCTGTGGATGCGTATGCCCCAAAATCATTGGACCCCACGATCCCACATAATCAATATATCGCTTATCATTTTGGTCAAATACATAAGGCCCTTGGGCTTTTTTGATAAAGACCGGAACACCGCCCACGCCATTAAACGCTCGAACGGGTGAATTAACGCCTCCCGGAATATGCAATTTAGCAAAAGTATAAAGTTCCAGAGATTTATCGAGTATTTGCATAATCTGACTACCTAGAGTGATAAAAATACCCTATGATAACAGCAAAATTTAAAACTGATAAATTGTAACTACTCGCCTATAGAAGCGGACTAGCCAACTAATCACTTTAGGTGTGAGTAGAGACGATAAATTAACAAGAGACGTTATGAAAAAATACATGTGTTTATTGTGCGGTTATATCTACGATGAAGAACTGGGTTGGCCTGAAGATGGTATTGCTCCAGGAACTCTTTGGCAGGAGGTTCCTGAAGATTGGTTATGTCCTGAATGCGGTGCCAGTAAGGCAGATTTTGTTATGGTAGCAGTTTAGAGTTTTCGTTCACTGCAACACTTTGATAATCTTTAATGAAGTTTTCTATATCAAGAAGAGAATGGGTTGAGCGACCACAATTTTGCGGTAATACACGATGCACACTCAAGGCACTTTTCAAAGATCTTTGGGCAACAGGATGGATATCCAAAAATTCTTCAAAAAGTTTCTTGTCATTAAGATCCTTGAAATGATCGTGCATGGGATTAGTTAAAGCTGATTTTGCATTTTGAAGTGCTGTTCTTATTGTCTGCGCTTTTTTCCCCCTACCAATTGAAAAAAAATGGTGTGATTCCCGATCTAAACGTTGAGCGACTTTTTCAATCTCTTGAAATAAAGGTTTTAACCTATCAAAGGGCGTCTCTTCTTTAATGTAATCCTTCTCTTCATCTTGAGATGGTGAGGGCAAGGATTTCAGATTAGAGTTAATCACAGGGATGTTAGCTTCTCCCTCGTCTTTCTTTGTAGCTTTTTCCGTGTGTTTATTTGTAGATGCATTATTAGGAGCAAGCTTTTGAATCTCATCGGTTAACGCCTCAATAGCATTTTTTAAAGCTTCTTCTAACATCTGCATCGTTGAGTTATTTGCATTTTGTTGGTAGGAAGCAAATGTTTGTGCAAATCTAGACACAGCCGAATTATCTTTTAATTTTTTATAATGCTGTAGCACTTGAAATAAAGAGTCATAATTTAGTGCTGCAAATTGTGCTTTTACCTCCTCCGTCATGAGCTCTTTTAATCTAGACATCTCCAATTTTTTATCAGTGCACAATAGATTGTTAAAATGTTTTTTCAGTTGAGGAAGAGTTTTTTGTAAGATGAGTAGGAAGTTTTGGAAGTTTACAAGAGATTCAATATTATTTAACTTATCTGCCCTAGGAGGCTTCGTGGGCCGTTTACGCACTTCAGCTTTATTATTCATTAGAATGCCTCTTATTTGTCCATTTCTTACTGGGTTAAATTCTACATTTTTTGCTATTAAAAGGAAGGTTTAACGACTACCAAGATAATAATAGCCACCAAAAATAAAACCGGTATTTCATTAAAAAAACGATAAAAAGTGGCGGAGTGTTTATTCAGGTTTTTTTTAAAATTTTGAACATATTTGCCACAGATAAACTGATATAACCACAGAAGAACCACTAACCCTAGTTTTAGATGCATCCAACCCAACTGCAAATACCCTGAAAAACTATAACTGAGAAGGATGATCCCAAAAAGCGTCGCTAAAATAGCGCTCGGCATCGTTATGCCATAATAAAGTTTTCTTTCCATAATTTTAAATCTGGCATCACTGATGCTATCCTGGACGCTAGCATGGTATACAAACAGACGGGGAAGGTAGAATAAGCCGCTAAACCAGGTGACAACAAAAATTATATGAAAAGCCTTAAACCACAGCATAAATCTCCTTATTAAGTTTCGCTTGACTAAAAACCGCGCCCAAATGATAATAATTATCATTTAGAAGCGATTAAGGTAAAGAACGTATGTCAGAATTAGCGTCATCTCTCGTATTCACGCAAAACGCCGCAGTGAAAGTCTATCAATTAATTCAAGAAGAAGGTAATCCTGATCTTAACTTGCGGGTATTCATTACTGGGGGCGGCTGTTCCGGATTTAAATACGGCTTTACGTTTGACGAGAAAATTAATGCTGATGACATGATTATAGAGAAAAGCGTCACTGAAGGTGAATCTGATGAGGGATCTCAGGGTGGCGGCGCCCAAGTGAAGTTGCTTATTGATTCCTTAAGCTTCCAATATCTTGCAGGTGCCGAGATTGATTACAGAGAAGATGTCGAAGGCTCACGATTCGTTATTCGAAATCCCAATGCCCAAACCACCTGCGGCTGCGGATCATCTTTTTCCGCCTAACCTATAACCTATAACCCAACTGTAGCCTGGATGAAGCGCAGCGTAATCCAGGTCCCCAGACAAACTACCCGAAACTTAAGACAGTAGCGAAGCAGAATATCAAAAAGGCCAATATACCCCGCCCAGAATGGTCGCCTTGGCGGCCCCTGTTACGGCGGGCATGTTACCCGGTAACCTATTCATAGTCTGTTTAGCCATCCAGGCAAAAGCAATGGCCTCCACCCAATCAGGATCAACTCCGAAATCATTGGTGCTAAATAGAGAATGGATTCCTCTCATGCGCTCTAAACGAGCTACTAGGTCTTTATTATGAACCCCGCCCCCACAGATTAAAATATCACTGGCCTCTTTAGTGTGGGTAGCCACTGCAGCTAAAATCGTGCGCGCAGTTAGTTCAGCTAAAGTGCTTTGAATGTCCACGGGGGCTAGATGCATATTTAATAAGTTTTCCTCCAGCCACTCTAGATTAAAATATTCGCGACCAGTGCTTTTAGGAGGGGGGAGCTGAAAATAAGGGTCTGAGAGTAGCCGTTCTAATAGTGGTAGATGGACAATTCCTTGGTTTGCCCAGCCACCCTCATAGTCATAAGGCTGATGTTGGTGTTTTCTGATCCACTGATCCAACAAGGTGTTACCCGGTCCGCAGTCAAATCCCACCACCTGCTCATTTTCATCAAAAGGTAAGTAAGTAAGATTCGCAATCCCCCCTATATTGATGACAACTCTGTTCCGCTGCAATGAGTGGAAAGCAAAGTGATGAAAAGCAGGTGTTAGGGGCGCCCCTTGCCCGCCGCAAGCCATATCTCTGCGTCGAAAGTCTGCGACAGTAGTGATCCCGGTCCGTTCAGCAATGATGTTAGGATCACCTATTTGCAAGGTAAAAGGATATGCTTTATTGGGGTGATGTCTTATTGTTTGGCCATGGCTTCCAATAGCGACTATGTCATGCGATGCAAGACCTAATTTTTTGAGCAAATCATTACACGCATCCGCGAATAAAAAACCCAGTTGTCTATCTAATTGCCCCAGTTGATTGATTTCATCTTCCCCAGGCTGACATATGGTATGAAGGGATTCTTGAATTGAGAGTGGGAAGGGGATGCTTAATCCTCCTAACAGACTGAAGGAATCATCGAAGCTGACTGCGGCAACATCTATTGAATCAATACTGGTGCCTGACATTAAGCCAATGTAGATCGGCGACATAATTAAGGGTTAACCGCGATTAGAATTCTTGTGCGCATCCAGCTTGGCAAGTAATTTTTTTACTTCAATATGAAATTTATTGCGACAGGCATGTGTGATCGATTTTCCACTGGGTAGTGCTACCGTAAGTGGATTGCGATGAACACCATTGATTCTAAATTCGAAATGCAAATGTGGTCCAGTGGCAAGTCCCGAACTACCCACATAACCAATCAGTTGGCCTTGTTGTACTTGGCTGCCTATTTTCAAACCGCAAGCATATTTAGAGAGATGCCCATAAAGAGTGCTGTAGCTAGAGTCATGTTTAATCATGATTGTATTACCATAGCCACCTTTTCGGCCTAATAATGCAATGGTTCCATTCGCAACACTTTTGATTGGCGTTCCATATGGAGCCGCGTAATCTACACCTTCATGATGTCGAAACCGATGTAAAACTGGGTGCCAGCGTTTTGGATTGAATAAAGAGCTAATACGTGTAAATTTTAAGGGCGCAGGCAAAAATCTTTTTTGCATACTGGTTCCATCGGGAGAATAATAACCACTATTCCCCTGTGGATCAGTAAAGCGGACTGCCTGATAAGTATTGGTTGCTGTTTTATATTCTGCTGCGACAATCTCGCCTTCTTTTACTTTCTTGTCGCCGACGTAATAGTCTTGGAAGAGGACACAAACATTGTCACCCGTATGATTTCCTTTGTTGAAATCAATACTATTTTTGAAGATAGTTGATAATTGTGTAGTGCGTTTACCATTCAGCCCTGCTTTTCGAGCAGCGGAACCTACTGATCCATAAACAGTAAATTTTGTAAAAGATTGGTGGGGTTCTAAATTGGCTACTTTTAGTTGAGATTGAAATTTAGAATCGCTAATTCGATTAATTATTAATGTGCTCGCAGGATCAATAGTATAACGCATTTGTTGTAGCGAATGATTATTGATGGAAAGCGTTATTTTCTGCCCTGGAATTAATTTCTTGAGCGCCTTTGAATCGTCATTAATTTTTATAACTTGAATCGCTTCATTTTTATTGATGCCCATTCTAGAAAAAATTTTGCCGAGTGTGTCTTTTGATCTGACAGTAACGGTTTGAGTTTTGTTTTCAAGGCTTGAAGATGGGGGAGCGGTTTGTGGTTCCTCAGCTTTTAGATTCTCTTCATTTTTTTGAGAATTTTGTTCCATATTGTTTTGGATTTTTATTGAAGTTGCTTGAGTTTCTTCATCAAGCGTGGTGCTTTGCATCGAAAGAGGTTGGCTAGTTTGAACTTGATCTGGTATTTCGATGATTTTTTGTGACGTGCTGGAGTGTTTTAACTTCCAAACACTTAAACTGATAACTAACAAGGCAAGTACGCCTATTATAAGATATCGTAATTTTATTGGTGATGATCTTTTTCCAAACAGCTCAAAGGTATTTCGCTGTTGCTTATAATAATATATCTTCATTTAAATCCATTAAATTATTAGTATTCCAAAAGGAATTAACTTGCTACTTTGCGTAACAGTTATAATCTGAAATTATGTGTCAGATATTTAGCCACAAATCATATAAGTTAATGCGGGAGATTGCAATGGGCACAGTAACTGAGTCGATAGAATATCTAAAAAGAGGCGTTGTCGAAATCCTGCTAGAAGCTGACTTTGAAGCAAGATTAAAAATTAATCGTCCCCTGCGTGTGAAGGCAGGTTTTGACCCCACGGCCCCAGATTTGCATTTAGGACATACCGTTTTAATAAATAAGTTACGCCAATTTCAAGAGTTAGGGCATGAGGTGTTATTTTTGATTGGAGACTTTACCGGCATGATCGGCGATCCCAGTGGAAAAAATGCCACCCGCCCCCCTCTCTCTAAAGAACAGGTGATTGAAAATGCCAAAACCTATCAAAGGCAAATTTTTAAGATTTTAGACCCAGAAAAAACGGTCGTGATGTTCAATTCAGCTTGGATGGAGCAACTGAATGCCTCGGATATCATTAGACTGGCCGCAACCCATACTGTGGCGAGAATGCTAGAGAGGGATGATTTCCAAAAACGTTATAGCGGCGGTCAACCCATTGCAATACATGAATTCTTATATCCCTTATTACAAGGTTATGATTCAGTCGCCATGAAGGCAGATGTGGAATTGGGTGGTACAGATCAAAAATTTAATTTGTTAATGGGCCGTGAACTTCAAAAACATTTTGGTCAACCCTCGCAAACAGTCATGACGATGCCACTACTGGAAGGCCTCGATGGAGTGCAAAAAATGTCCAAATCACTTGGGAACTACATCGGCATCGATGAGTCTCCTGACGATATTTTTGGCAAGCTGATGTCTATCTCTGATGATCTGATGTGGCGATATTACGAACTGCTAAGTTTTTCTCCAATTACTAATATAAGTGCTTGGCGAAAACAAATTTCAGAAGGAGCAAACCCAAAAGACTTTAAAGTAAAGCTGGCTATGGAGATCGTTGAACGTTTTCATTCCAAAGAGGCAGCGCTAGCCGCAGAACAAAACTTCATCGCACGATTTCAGCGCCATGAGATTCCAGAAGATTTACCGACGATTACATTAACTGCACCTGATGGACAACTTTATATTGCGCATCTTTTAAAACAGGCCAATTTGGTTTCTAGCACCTCTGAAGCAATGCGTATGATTGATCAAGGCGCCGTGCGTATAGATGGAGAAAAAGTGTCTGATGGTCAGCTTCAAGTGAAAGCGGGCACTGCCCATGTTTATCAGGTGGGTAAAAGACGCTTCGCCAAGGTCTTAATACAGTAGAGTCTTTGCGGCATCATTTAGCGGAAATTTGCTCATTACCCAAACCGGGAATGCTTTGTCATTTCTAGCAGACAAGCTCTTTTGCTTTTATTGCCATCCCGGTAGCTAACGATTATAGTAAGCCCTTTGCTGTCACAAGGATGACTCCCATGACAAGAATAATAAATAAGACAAAGTTGTCAGCAGTTCTTTTATTTGGCTGTGTTTTATTTTCACTAAAATGTTATGCGGATGAGGCGGCCGCTTGTTCAGTTCCGGGAACGTGCGCGCCTTGCGGTTATATTTCCGCCAATGCTGCTGGCATTCCTTCTTATGATCCCGGAATAAATCCCTTAACTAACTATGTCGCTTCTGCTGAGACCATTCGATGCCGCGGTTATTTTGCGGGTCCTTATTTGGGGGCTGCTTATGGTTTGGGTAACATTAATTATCATTTAAAAGTCGGAGGCGTTTCGCCTTTTGGTATGGATAATGATGCGCGTAGCTATTTGGTCACCATATTTAACGGTGGTTACAATTTTGTTTTTGATTATTTCTTCTTAGGGGGAGAGGTTGGTTATAATTACCGCTCCCGCGTTAATCCCATCAGTTACCTAGATCCCTTTGATTCACTGGTTACACAAGGTGTGGGTCCTGTGGCTGAGTCTGTGTCCAGTTTTCCTTGCAAAATAAGGCTGGACATTAATTCTCAACATGCTGTTTCCGCTGATCTCCTTCCAGGTTTTGTTTTCTCACGTTTTGTTGCGTACTTGCGATTGGGTGTGGAACAGACGCAATATTCATGGAATAGACGCGTCTGCTTTCCCTTGGTTACATTGGATGATGTGGGCCCCGATCTGTCCACTCAGGTGCTAGGAATGGATTTTGCCGAGTTTAGAAAAAAGACTGGCACTGGATACCGTCTTGGTGCGGGATTCGGAGTGGCAGCTGGGCTGCATGTTAGTTTCCATCTTAATTATATACATACCTTTGGTAACAAAATGACTTTTACACCGGATGTTTCAGCAATCGCTGCAAACCTCCCGATTGCGGTTATTTCCGAAGTTTTTGCATCCACTGCTTCATTGACGCAGTTGGCGGCTGACAATGTGATAGAGCCTCAAAGAGATGAGGTAAATTTTGGTGTTAAGTTTAGATTTTGATTGCCATTTAAAAGGAGAGCCGTATGAAATTAACATCAAGGGGAATAGCTTTATTCGCTTTATCCCTGTATGTGTTTTCAGCGGAGGCAATTGCTGAGGCAGAATGCTCTTCAGGGGGTGGCTGCGCCGCTTGTGGTGAGTTCATAACTAACTTGCCTATGCCCTCAGCTGATAATTGCGGTGTGCAGCCCCTGCAAAACTATGTGGCTACTTATGAGAACTGTTTACGAAGTGGCTGGAATGGAATATACCTCGGAACGGGATTTGGGTATGGTACAACCAACTACAATTTAAAAATTCCCGGAATCATTCTCCAGAAAAAATCGAATTCCTATATTACTGAATATGTCAGCCTAGGCTATGCGCATTCATCATCGCGATTTTTTATAGCAGGAGA